>JASFSD010000121.1:0-7056 GCA_050114575.1 Gammaproteobacteria bacterium
TGATGTGGTAATGCAAATGTCCAGGCCCCGAATCGAGTCGACCTTGTCGTAGTCGATCTCCGGGAAAATGATCTGCTCTTTGACGCCCATGCTGAAGTTCCCGCGCCCGTCGAAGGAGCGGCTCGGAATCCCGCGAAAATCCCGCACACGCGGAATGGCGACATTGATCAGGCGGTCGAGAAACTCGTACATGCGCTCCCGCCGGAGCGTGACCTTGCAGCCGATCGGGAAGCCTTCCCGAATCTTGAACGCGGCGACCGACTTGCGCGCCTTGCAGGGCACGGGCTTCTGACCGGAAATAAGCGTCAGATCGTTCATCGCATGCTCGAGAACCTTGCGGTCCGCCAGAGCCTCACCGACACCCATGTTGAGCGTGATCTTGGTGATGCGCGGCACTGCCATGACATTCTTGAGCTCGAGGCGCTCCATGAGCCGGGGCACGATTTCCTGCTTGTAGACTTCCTGTAATCGACTCATCTCAAGCATCCACGACTTCGTTATTGGACTTGAAGAACCGCACCTTCGTCCCATCCGCCAGAGCACGGACTCCGATCCGGTCGCCCTTCTCGGTCTGAGGGTTGAAGATCATGACGTTGGAAACATCGACGGGCATCTCTTTGCTGATGATCCCGCCCGGCTGACCCGCCTGCGGGTTGCCACGCTGATGCTTCTTCACAACGTTGACGTTCTCCACCAGTACGCGGCCGTCGTCATAGACTCGCAGCACGGAACCGCGACGGCCTTTGTCCTTGCCGGCAATTACGATGACTTCGTCGCCTTTCTTGATACGTGCCATTAGCCTGTCCTAGAGCACTTCCGGGGCCAGCGAGATGATCTTCATGAACCGGCTGGTTCTGAGCTCACGCGTCACCGGGCCGAAAATGCGGGTCCCTATCGGCTCGAGCCGATTGTTGAGCAGCACGGCAGCGTTGCCGTCGAAGCGGATAGCCGAGCCATCCGGGCGGCGCAGACCCTTGCGGGTCCGGACGACGACAGCGTTGTAGATCTCGCCCTTCTTCACACGGCCGCGCGGAATCGCGTCCTTGATCGTTACCTTGATGATGTCACCGATTCGTGCATAGCGACGCTTGGAGCCGCCGAGCACCTTGATGCACATCAGGCGGCGTGCGCCGCTGTTGTCAGCGGACTGCAGAACCGTTTGAGCCTGAATCATCGTCGCACCCTCAGCTTGAAGCCTGACCCGAGACGACTTCCACTACGCGCCAGCACTTGGATTTGGAAATCGGTCGGCACTCGCTGATTGCGACCGTATCGCCTTCCTTGCACTCGTTGGTTTCGTCGTGAGCGAGAATCTTGGTCGTACGCCGAATGTACTTGCCGTATACCGGGTGCTTGACGAGGCGCTCGACGGACACGGTTACGCTCTTGTCCATCTTGTCGCTCACGACCCGGCCTATGGTCCGGCGAGCCTGGCGCTGCTCCACGTTTTCTTTCTCTTCACTCATGACGCCTCACCCTGCTCCTGACTCTCGCGCTCGCGCAGGACGGTTTTCAGACGGGCAATGTCCTTGCGGATGCGGCCGAACTCGTGCGTCCTGACGCCCTGACCCGTCGCCAACTGCATGCGCAGATTGAACTGCTCCCGGCGGAGATCGAGCAGTTCCTTGTCGATCTCCTCCTTGCTCATTCCCCTGATCTGGCTCGCCTTCATCAGCCCGCCTGCCTCTCGACAAACACGGTCGGCACGGGCAGCTTCGCAGCCGCTCGCTTGAAAGCCTCGCGCGCGATGCTCTCGTCCACGCCGGCCATCTCGTACAACAAGCGTCCCGGCTGAATCTGAGCGACCCAGTACTCGACGTTACCCTTGCCCTTACCCTGCCGGACTTCCAGCGGCTTCTTCGTGATCGGCTTGTCCGGAAAGACGCGAATCCAGATCTTGCCGCCACGCTTGACGTGCCGCGTCATGGCCCGCCGAGCTGCCTCGATCTGGCGCGCGGTCAGCTGGCCTCGGCCAACGGCCTTCAAACCAAACTCGCCGAAGCTGACCGAGCTGCCGCGCTGCGCCAGCCCGCGGTTTCGGCCCTTCTGCTGTTTCCTGAATTTTGTGCGCTTCGGTTGTAGCATCGTTCAAATTCCACCAATTCGCCGGCTGTTACGGCCTGGCCTGCTCCTGGGTCTGTTCCTGGCTCGCAGCTTCCGCAGACTCGAATACCTCACCCCGGAATACCCAGACTTTCACTCCGATGATGCCGTAGGTCGTCTTCGACTCGGCCAGACCGTAGTCGATATCGGCGCGCAGCGTATGCAGCGGCACACGCCCCTCCCGATACCACTCAGAGCGGGCAATCTCCGCTCCATTCAGGCGCCCGGAAACCTTGACCTTGATGCCTTCGGCTCCGACTCGCATGGTGTTGGTCACGGCCCGGCGCATTGCCCGTCTGAACTGCACACGCCGCTCGAGCTGCTGGGCGATGCCTTCGGCAACGAGCTTCGCGTCGAGCTCGGGCTTGCGGATCTCGGCGATGTTCAGCCTGACGTCCTGCAACAGCATGCCGAGCAGCGCGGCCACCTCGGCGCGGAGCTTTTCTATGTCCTCGCCTTTCTTGCCGATGACGATTCCCGGCCGCGCCGTATGGATCGTGATGTTGGCCTTCTTGGCCGGACGCTCGATGTGAATCTGGCTCACGGACGCGTCCTTCAGCTTCTTACGCAGAAACGTGCGGACCCGGTGATCCTGCTCTACGAAATCAGGAAACGTCTGCGAATCGGCATACCACTTGGATGTCCATTCCTTGGTGATGCCCAGCCTGATGCCGATCGGATGTACTTTTTGACCCATAGAGATTACTCGTCTGCCACCCGAACGGTGATGTGGCTGTTGCGTTTAATGATGCGCGTACCGCGCCCCTTGGCGCGCGCCCGATATCGTGAGTACTGCGGCGCGCCGTCGATCTGCACATTGGAAACTTTTAGCTCGTCGATATCGGCGCCGTGGTTGTGCTCGGCGTTGGCAATGGCCGACTCGAGCACCTTGACCACCAGGCTCGCCGCCTTCTTCGGACTGAACCGGAGGATTCTGAGCGCCTCCGAAACATTCTGACCCCGAATCTGGTCGGCAACCAACCGGCATTTCTGCGGCGAAATTCTCGCGTAACGCAGCTTGGCTGAAACTTCCATCGCTTCGATCCTCTGCCTCAGCCTTTGGCCTTGCGGTCACCGGAATGACCTCGAAACGAACGCGTGACCGCAAACTCGCCGAGCTTGTGGCCGACCATGTTCTCGGAGACCAGCACCGGGACGTGCTGCTTGCCGTTATGCACCGCAATGGTCAGTCCGACCATGTCCGGCAGAATCATAGATCGCCGCGACCAGGTCTTGATGGGCCGACGGTCGTTCGCCGCCGAAGCCTTCTCCACCTTCTTGAGGAGATGGGTATCGATGAATGGTCCCTTCTTGATCGAACGTGGCATCGTATCTCTCTACCTACTTGCGCTTGCGATGGCGAACGATCATCGACTGCGTGCGCTTGTTCGTCCGCGTTTTGTGCCCCTTGGTCGGCATGCCCCAGGGCGAGACAGGATGACGCCCGCCGGAGCTTCGGCCCTCGCCGCCGCCGTGCGGGTGATCCACGGGGTTCATGGCAACACCGCGCACAGTCGGCCGAACACCGCGCCAGCGCTTGGCGCCGGCCTTGCCCAGCTTGCGCAGGTTGTGCTCGTCATTGCCGACCTCACCTACCGTTGCCCGGCAATCGACGTGAACCTTACGCATCTCGCCGGACCGCAGGCGCACCGTCACATAACCGCCCTCGCGGGCGACAATCTGGGCGGAAGCGCCGGCCGAGCGTGCGAGCTGGGCGCCCTTGCCGGGCTTGAGCTCCAGGCAATGCACCTGGGTACCCACCGGAATGCTCTTCAGCGGTAAGGCGTTACCGGGCCGAATCGGAGCCTCGCTGCCCGACATGATCGGATCGCCGGCGGCAACCCGCTTCGGCGCGAGGATGTACCGCCGCTCACCGTCGCGATAAACCACGAGAGCGAGGTGCGCGCTGCGGTTGGGATCGTACTCGAGACGCTCGACCTTGCCCGGAATGCCGTCCTTGTCGCGCCTGAAGTCGATGACCCGGTAATGCCGGCGATGGCCGCCGCCACGATGCCGGGTGGTGATGCGCCCCTGATTGTTACGCCCGCCGGACTTTGCCAGGGGCTTCGTGAGCGCTTCGTGCGGGCTGCCCTTGTGCAGCTCGGAATTGACCACGCGGACGACGAAACGCTGTCCGGGCGACGTGGGTCTTTGCTTGCGTACCGACATGATCTTAGAGTCCCGTGCCTATTCCGCGCCGATGAAGTCGAGGTCCTGTCCGGGTGCCAGCCGGACGTAGGCCTTTTTCCAGGCGGATTGCCTGCCCAGCCGCCGACCGAATCGCTTCAGCTTGCCGGGCATGTTGACGACCGAGACGGCTGCGACGTCGACCTCGAACAACAGCTCGACGGCGCGTTTGATCTCGTTCTTGGTTGCATCGGGGCGGACGCGCAAGACGACCTGACTGGCCCCTTCTGCCGCCGCCGTCGACTTTTCCGAAATATGCGGGCCGAGAATGACCTGCATCAGGCGTTCCTGGTTGGCGACTCTGCTCATCCGACCCGCCCCTCGATGAGCTTGGCTGCCGCAGCCGACATGATCACGCGATCGCTGCCTACGAGACTCAGCGGATCGACCTCCGATGCATCGAGACAGAAGACGTGGGGGAGGTTTCGAGTCGCGAGCCAGAGGTTGCGATCGAAGGCTTCGACCACGATGAGGCCGCGGTCGAAACCCAGCTCGCCGAGCTTTGCGAGCACGGCCTTGGTCTTTGGCTCGTCGACGCCGAAGGACTCGACGAGCAGCAGGCGTTCCTGCCGCAGCAGCTCGGAGAGGACGGAGCGCATCGCGGCCCGATACATCTTGCGATTGACTTTCTGCGAGTGATTGCGCGGCTGCGCCGCAAATGCCCGGCCGCCGCCGACCCAGATGGGGCTGCGGCTGGTTCCGGCGCGCGCCCGGCCGGTGCCTTTCTGACGCCACGGCTTGGCACCGCCGCCGCGGACGTCGGAACGCCGCTTCTGCGCCTTGGTCCCGGAGCGCTGGCCCGCCAGATACGCATTGACGACCTGGTGTACCAGCGGCTCGTTGAACCGCGCGCCGAACATCGAATCGCCGAACTCGACGTCGCCGTCACTGCCTTGAAGCTTTACCTTCATTTCAATTCCAACCCGCTCAGACCGCCTTACTGGTCGGCCGTACGATGACCCGGCCACTGGCAGCGCCAGGCACCGCGCCTTTGACCAGGATCAGGTTCCGCTCCGCATCGACCCGGACCACCTCGAGGTTCTCCGCGGTCCGCTGAACGTTGCCCAACTGCCCCGACATCTTCTTGCCCTTGAAGACCCTGCCCGGGGTCTGGTTCTGCCCGATCGATCCCGGCGCGCGATGCGACACCGAGTTACCGTGCGTATTGTCCTGGGTCCGAAAATTGTGGCGTTTGACGGTGCCTGCGTAGCCCTTGCCCTTGCTCGTGCCGACAACGTTGACGCGCTGACCCGCCTCAAAGAGATCCACCTTGATCTCGCTGCCGGGCGCGAGATCCTCGCCCTCGGACTCGCCGAGCCGGAACTCCCAGAGACCCTCGCCGGCCTCGACGCCGTTCTTGGCAAAATGCCCCGCGACCGACTTCGACAGGCGCGCTGGCGACTTGCCGCCGACCGTGACCTGAACGGCGCGATAGCCGTCGCGTTCCGGCGACCGCAAACTCGTGACCCTGTTGGGCGGGACCTCAATGACAGTCACGGGCACAGACTCGCCCGCCTCTGTGAAAATGCGGGTCATACCGCATTTTCGGCCCACTAGACCGATTGGCATTTTCTTTCCTCTGTATCCGCGCCCACTACTCAGGCCGGCGCTTCAGCCAGCGCGGCTCAGCACGTGCTGGCACCCGGGTCTGGCGGCGGCATTCTGCACGCCGACCAGCCGTTGAAATCCCCTGCATCCCGGGCGACATAGGCCCAGACGCAAAACGGGCCCGGCGGGCTGACCTGCCGGACCTCGACGGAGCCCGGCATTATAGCAGGGCAAATCTGCCTTTCAATGCCGGACCGAGCTAAAGTTTTTCCGCCTAGTTCAGCTTGATCTGAACGTCGACGCCCGCCGGCAGCTCGAGCTTCATCAGCGCATCGACCGTCTTGTCGGTCGGGTTGACGATGTCCATCAGCCGTTTGTGGGTCAGGAGCTCGTACTGATCCCGCGCGTCCTTGTTGACGTGCGGCGAAATGAGCACGGTGAACCGCTCGATCTTCGTCGGCAGGGGCACCGGGCCCTTGACCGTGGCGCCCGTCCGCTTGGCCGTTTCGACGATTTCGCGCGCCGAATTGTCGATCAGACGATGATCGAAGGCCTTGAGGCGGATTCTGATGTTCTGATTCGTTGCCATTCACTCTTCCCTGGCCCCTTGCGGGGGGCGGCATTATCCATGTTTTCGGCGTCAGTACCAAGGGGGGGTTCCGCCCGTTCGACCTGTGGGGCCTGCCGCGCCTACGGGTCCTGATCTCCATGGCTCGCTTCGCTGCGCTTTACTTCCGATCAGGACCCATAGGCGCGGCAGGCCTTCGCGGGCCCGAAGGCGTAGCTTTCGGTTGGGGGCCGTGGGCGCAACGGGCCTTCCGGGACGCGAGGCCGCGGCTTCTTCCGCCGGCCTCGGCCAAAACCCGGAACTCCGCCTCAAGCGGGTCAGCCCACCCGGCTCTAATCGACAGCGCTGGGATCTCATCCTGTCGATAGCGCGGCGACCAAATCTTGCGCCGGCCGCGGCTCCGGTGGCTGTCGTCCGGTTATCGGAAGTAAAGCGCAGCGAAGCGAGCCATGGAGATAACCGGACGACAGCCACCGGAGCCGCTCTGCAACCCCCGTCGCAACGGCACCTGAAAACACCCCGAACAAGGGCTCTGACCCCTCTTGATTACTCCAGGATCTTGGAGACAACGCCGGCGCCGACCGTGCGGCCACCCTCGCGTATCGCAAATCGAAGGCCGTCCTCCATCGCGATCGGCGCGATCAGCTCCA
>JASFSD010000122.1:0-7021 GCA_050114575.1 Gammaproteobacteria bacterium
TACGCGGCGGCCCGTATCGCTCGACCGTATCGTCGCGCTGCTCGTTGCCAGTAAGCACATGCCGGCACGCCGCGGGCGCCGCGTGTCGCAGCTGGGGCGCGCTGCCGTTCAGACCGAGCTCTGGTCGATCCTCTTTGATGCCGATTCGCGCAATGGTCTCGCAACCGTGCTCGGTAACGTTCAAAGAACAGCCGAAATCGTTCGCGAGCGGCTGTCGTTCGATGCGTTCCAGATCCTGAACGAGCTCACCGATGCCCCCAGAGGCTACCGCTTCGGGATCCGCCGCGATATTGAAAGTGCGCTGCAACTGCTCAATCGGCTGATTCACTTCCTCGCGGCCTTCAGCGGCATGGCGACGGAAAACATGACGCGAAGCTACGGCTGGCGTTTTCTCGACATGGGGCGCCGCATCGAACGTGTGCGGACGATGATCCTGCTGGTGCAGCAGCTCGTCGTTCCGGGAGATCCGGAGAAGGATGGGGGGCTCGATCTGCTGCTCGAGCTGGCGGACAGCAAGATGACGTATCGTGGTCGTTATCACGCTCGCCCGCAGATCACGCGCGTGCTCGATCTCGTTCTGGCCGATGACACGAATCCGCGTTCGGTCCTGTTTCAGGCCAGGGCCATCGATCAGCATCTGGCCGATCTGCCGAACGTGGATTTCGAAGGCATGATGACGCCGGAGCAGCGGCTCGTTCGGCAATTGATCAGCGAGCTCGAGCTCGCGAACATGGAGGAGATTGCCAAGAGCGTCAGCGCCCGGGGCGGACGGGGCAAGCTCGAGCGCTTGACCAGGCGCGTCGAGAGCACGATCAGCGAAATGTCCGATGCGATTACACACCGCTTTTTCAGTCATTCCAGGGCGACGCGTGTCTCGGGGAGCCCGCGGTCCGGAATCGACGCATGATTTACGACGTCAGGCATCGCACGGAAATCAGTTACGAGCAGCAGGTGACCGAAGCGCACCACGTTCTGCACCTGATGCCGAGAAGCTTCGATCGCCAGACGAGAATTGCAGCAAGCCTTACCACCGAGCCCGAGCCGTCACAGCTGACAGCCAACGAAGACTACTTCGGCAACTCGACTCATCATCTGCTTCTGCATGAGCCGCACGAAAAGCTCATCATCGACTCTTTCTCACGCGTCGACGTGCAGCCGCGGGTCGAGCCACTCGATCTGTCTGTGAGCCCCGCCTGGGAAGATATCGTCTCTATGCTCAGGAATGCCGAGGGCAGCGCGATCGCGGCCCAGCAGTTCGTTTTCGAGTCTCCACAGATCGAGGCCGGCGACGCGGTTCGTGAGTATGTGGCCTCGAGCTTCGGCGCAGGCCGGCCGTTGCTGGCGCTCGTCATGGAGGTTACCGAGCGGATCTTCGATGATTTCGAGTACGAGGGCGGCGTTTCGGACGTGTCGACGCCGGTCACCGAGGTGCTCGAAATGCGTCGTGGCGTCTGTCAGGACTTTGCCCATCTGCAGATTGCCTGCCTGCGCAGCTTCGGGCTGGCAGCGCGCTACGTCAGTGGATACCTGTTGACGCATCCTCCGCCGGGACAACCGAAGCTCGTCGGGGCAGACGCGTCACATGCCTGGATCTCAGTCTGGGCCGGCGACGTCGGCTGGGTCGATTTCGACCCGACCAATCGCCTGATCCCGACGGATGAACACATCACGGTCGGTTGGGGGCGCGACTATTCTGACGTCAGCCCGACCAACGGATTCATCGTCGGCGGTGGAGAGCACGAGGTCAACGTCGCCGTCGACGTCAGTCAGGCCGAAGCGAATCAGGCCGTCGAGTAACGCGAGAGAAAGAACGTCTCGTCGATCGCTTCGCTGATCTCGATCAGGCGCAGCTGAACCTGATCGAGATACTCGTGCATGCCGAAGTCGATGATTCGGTCGATGTCCCAGTCGGCGAGCTCCGACAGGCCACCGAGAGCCGCCGGCGCAAAAGTCACTTCCTCGAGATCGAGATTCTGCAGAAGTCCCTCGACAGCATGACCGATCTGCCAGGCGCAATGTTTGATCGACCGCGGGAACCGTGGGTCGAGCAGAATGAAACCGGCGACAGTGCGTGGTGTCATCTGGTGAGGATAGACGCGTCGATAGCCGTGGTAGCCCGACGCCGACCGCAATAGCGCGTTCCACTGCGCGACGTCTATGGGCTTGCCGACATCATCGTACTGTGGCAACAGCGAGTGATACTTGATGTCGACGAGCCGCGTGGTCTGATCGCAGAGCTCTATGAAGGTGCCGAGCCGGTAAAACGACCATATCTGGTCGCGATACAGCGTGCCGTTCACGATACCGAAATGCAGCTGGCAGCCTTCCTTTATTCGCCAGCACAGGCGCGACAGGTCGTTCACGTTGGCGTGGCGTCGGTTGAGCCCGGCGACCCAGTTGTAGAAGACGTTGAGCTGCGTCCAGGTCTCGAGGCTGATCAGGTGGCGAATGCTGCGCGCGTTCTCTCTCGCCGACCGGACGGAGCAGCGAATCGAATTCGGATTCCTGTCGTCGACGATGTAGAACCGTACGACATTTGCCGCATCCACGGTGCGGTAATGCTCAGCGAACCGCTCTTCGTCTTGATGCAATTGCAGGATTGGCAGCCAGTTGCTTGCGCCCTGCTCGTCACGTGCGAAGGTCTCGTTGACATCGAGGATGCGCGCCAGATGCTCGGCGCGTTCGACGTAACGCGCAATCCAGAGACTGTTCTCGGCGAATCGTGAAAGCAGGCTACTCAAGAACCCAGGTATCCTTCGTTCCGCCGCCTTGCGACGAGTTAACGACCAGGGAGCCTTTGCGGAGCGCAACCCGGGTCAGGCCGCCGGGTAAGACCCAGCTTTCCTTGCCGGTCAGAATGTAGGGTCTCAAGTCCACGTGCCGCGGTTCGATCCCGCCCTCGACGAGTGTCGGTGACACCGAAAGCCCGATGACGGGCTGGCTGATGTAGTTCTCGGGCTTCGCCTCGATTCGTTTGCGGGTCTCGTCGATCTCGGCCTTGCTGGCGCGCGGGCCCACGACGACACCGTACCCGCCCGATTCACCAACGGGCTTGACGACCAGCTCTTCCATATGCGCGAGCGTGTACGCGAGCCCTTCCGGTTCCCGGCAAAGATGGGTCTCGACGTTGTCGAGGATGGCGTCTTCCGAAAGGTAGTAACGGATGATGCGCGGCATGTAGGCGTATAGCGCCTTGTCGTCGGCAACGCCTGTTCCAACGGCGTTTGCCAGCGCAACCCGTCCATTCGCGTAGACGTCGAATATTCCCTTCACGCCGAGCATGCTCTCGGCGTTGAACTGGGCCGGGTCGAGAAAATCGTCGTCGATTCTGCGGTAGATGACATCCACTCGCTTGAGCCCGCTCGTTGTCTTCATCTGAACGTAACCATCCTCGACGACGAGGTCTCGGCCCTCGACGAGCGGGACACCCATCTCACGGGCGAGGAAGACGTGCTCGAAATATGCCGAGTTGAAAACGCCGGGCGACAGCAGCACGATGCGCGGCTGGTCGACTCCAGCGGGTGCGATCTCGGCCAGGGCGTCGCGAAGTTTCATGCCGTAATTCGACACCTGCCGGATACCGATCCGGTCGGTCAGGTCGGGGAAGGCGCGCAGCATCAGGTGTCGATTCTCGACGACGTAAGACACGCCGGATGGTGTTCTCGCATTGTCCTCGAGCACCTTGAAGCGCCCGTCGGTGTCGCGGACGAGATCGATCCCGGCAATCGAAACATAGGTGCCGAATGGCAGGTCGACACCCTGCATCTCGCTTCGGTAGTTGGGGTTGCCGAGCACGAGGTCGGCTGGCACGACGCCATCCTTGATGATTTTCTGCCCGTGGTAGACGTCCTCGATAAATCGATTGATCGCCGTCACGCGCTGGATGCATCCGGCCTCGACGGTGCTCCAGTCGGCGGCCGAGATCACGCGCGGAATGACGTCGAACGGCAGGACGCGGTCGATCGCATCGCGCTCGGAATAGACGGTGAACGTTATCCCGAGGTTGAACAGCTCGCGGTCGGTCGCCTTCGCCCGGCGCCTCAGAGTCGTGGGGCGCATCCGGCCGAGTCGCGTCCGAATCAATTCGGTATCCGGCAGTGGTTCTGTGCCCGGAGCGCCGAACATCTCACAGAAGTAGCCGTTAGCATCGTAATTGCTGAACAGGTCGAGTGACGGTTGGCTCATGCGTTCCTTCGGTAGGACCTTTGTCGCGTCCCTGTCGCCCGCTTCCGCTGGTCGAGATCACAGCGGCGCGGCGTTATGCGAAAGATCATAGCAGAAGGTTTGGCGGCTCCCCGTCCGCTTGTGCACTGCGTTGGTGCATGCTGTTCCGACACGGATTTCCGGCGGACAATTTCGAACGCGCAGGGGAGGCGCGCGTTTTTAAGATGGAGCCCGACCGCTTCCGGCCGGGCTCCGTGCCCAGGAGGGGGTCTCCCGAGCGTCGCGCCTGGTGGTTTGTCATCGGCAGATTCCTGCGGACGCCTGCGGTTCGAGGCGCAGGCGCGACACCTTGGTTTTTGCCCGATGAATGGAGTGGACCTGTGCCGCCACAGTGCTTGTCAGTATCCTCGCCGTGAGCTTTACGGCGTTGGCAATTCTGTGCGGCTACCGCGGCGGCACGCAGAATAGGCTGTGATCAGACACTGGCTATCGACTCGATCTGTGCCATCCCCCCAATCGGATGCGGCACAGGTCCCCCCAATCCAGAACAAGAATACTTATTCTGTTTTGGGAGTCAAGAAATCTTTGGTTGATCGCGTGGGGCGCTTTGTGTAATACGGATAATGTGATAGCTCATGGACAGCCGGAGGTGTCGAGAGCTGACTATGCCGAGTGAGGGGGCGCCGAAAGTACCCGGACGGACAATCAAGCAGGAACGAAGCCGGAAGACCTACGCAGCGCTGGTCGCTGCAGGGTTTCGATTGCTCCAGAAAAACGAATTCGAGTCGCTCACGATAGCGGGGATCTGCGACTCGGCCGGTTATTCAGTCGGCGCGTTCTACGCGAGGTTTCAGAGCAAGGACGAATTCTTCAAGGCTCTGGTCGATCAGCACATCCGCGATCGGGTCAGCGCCCATGAGCAGCTGTTCGCGAGCGCATCACGCGATGATCTGATCGATACGCTGATCGACGATCTCGTCACCTACTACTGGCGGCGGCGCGGGTTCTGGCGGGCCGTCTTGATGCGAAGCGCTCAGGACTCAGAGTTCTTTGCGCCAATCAACCGCCACGGCAAGTCATTCGTGAAATTCGTGACCAAACGCCTGCAGAGTGATCTCGGCCGGAGCTTTACCAGGACCGAGCGGGAAAACCTCAAGTTCGCCCTGCACATGGTTCTCGCCATGATCAACAATCGCATTGTCAACCGGCCGCGCCCTTCACTGATCGGCCACTCGTCTTTCGTGCATAACCTGACGCGCGCGTTCCGCCTCGTTTCCGACCACGACAATCTGATGCGGACGGCGCAGGCGCAATAGCGACGCCGAGCGGGCCAGTTGCGCCTTTCAGTCGGCCTGGGCCTCGGCTACCACTCCAGCGGGCAACGGCCAGTTGCCGACGAACGGCGGCCAGTTGGGCGCGGCCAGAGTCGGCGGCGGATAGAACATCGACGTGTAGATGGTTCGGATCTTCGCATCGTCGATGACGAACCACTCACTGAAGACATTGCGCGGCGTCGTCGATCCCGGGCGTCGAATTTAGACGCCGAATGACAGCACGACCTGCGCCTCGACGTCGACGACCGGAACGCGGCGCGCCTGGACCATCGAGAGATTGAAGTTCTCGAGGCCGGCAAGGCAATCCCGGACGCTTCCCGCCGCCGGCAGATCGCCGCCGCCCACAGGTGGCAGGAATGCGCCGCCGGGGGCCGGCGTTCCGTTCTCGGCTCGGCCGCATCCTGCGTGAGCCAGCGCAACGGTGCGATCATGGGATGTGATCGCATCGAAATAGCTGTCGACAATCCGCGCCAGTGTGTCACGGTCGGCGCGCTCTCGGCGCGGAACGACGCGTTCGGGCGGCGGGTTCTCCGCCAGGTAATCCGGGTTGTGCAGATTGGGCGGCGGGCGGCCGGCCTGCCGCGGACCGCTCAAGCCCGGGTCGTGTTCGCGAGCGACATACCATTCGGCCTCGGTCAGCTCTCCGTTCCGGACGCGGACCCGAACCGTGACGATCGCGTTGGCGGTCTGGCGGATACCGGTGACAAGCGGCGCGGCAGCGGGGTCGTTGGCAACGACGGCCACGAGGTATTGCTCGAGCATCGTGCGCAGGCAATCGCGGTTGCAGGTGGACTGCGCGCTTGCGGCGCTGGCGCCGAGCGCGGTGAGCACCAGGCTGCAAATGGATAAGGTTGCTGCTCGCGACATGTTGTTTTCCTCGTTGTGGCCGTCGCAGAGGCTGCCGATAGTAACCGTTCGGCATTCGGAAATGGTTGCTCAAGGGACGTAGAATGCGGGAATTCATTCGACGGGAGCCGAGATTGACGGCAGTGACGCAACGACGGTCGATCCTGCGGTGGTCGGTGCTGCTTGCGCCGATTCTGCTCGCGGCCTGCTCGGCCGACACCGGGCCCATGAGCGCACGGGACGCGGCGTCCGTCATCGACGACTTCTGCAGCGATTGTCACAATCCGGTCGATTTTTCCGGGAGCTTGAGCTTCGATCGGCTCGATCCGGCTCATGTCGAAGCCGACCCTGCCGTGTGGGAGCAGATCGTTCGCAAGCTCAGGACTCGGCAGATGCCCCCCACGGAGGCGGCACGGCCGGAAGAGACCGTTTACGAGCGCATGGTCGCCGGCCTCGAGGCGTCGCTCGATGAGACCGCGACGCTCAATCCGGGGCGGCCGGTGCTCCGTCGGCTCAATCGAACGGAATATGCCAATGCGATTCGGGATCTGCTCGGCTTGACGATCAACGTCTCCGATCTGCTGCCCCCCGACGATTCCGCCTTCGGCTTCGACAACATCGGCGACCTGCTCGGCGTGTCGCCAGCCCTGCTCGAACGCTATCTGGCAGCGGCCGAT
>JASFSD010000123.1:0-7016 GCA_050114575.1 Gammaproteobacteria bacterium
TTTTTCTAAAAAAGGGCTCTGACCCCTCTTCATGG
This sequence comes from Gammaproteobacteria bacterium, assembly GCA_050114575.1. Lineage (GTDB taxonomy): Bacteria > Pseudomonadota > Gammaproteobacteria > Steroidobacterales > Rariloculaceae > DATCZB01. The sequence continues at coordinate 36 of JASFSD010000123.1, forward strand.
AAAAGGGGTCTGACCCCTTTCGAGACAAAGGAGCCGATGTGTTTGGTGGATTGACGAAGGTAAAGCTCGAGAAGGAGCTGGTGGAAAAGGTTCGGAAGTATGCCGATATTGCCGGCTATTCTTCTCCCGAGGAGTTCATCACGCATGCGCTCGAGAAGGAACTGGCGCAGCTCGAAGACGCTGGATCGGAGGAAGAGATCAAGAAGCGCCTCAAGGGTCTCGGCTACATTTCCTGACCGATGTCACTGATCAACACGCCGCTGCGCGCGTTGTTCGACGCGCTCATGAGCCCGTTTCGGGATATGTCGCCCTGGGTGACGCTGATCCCGGTCTCGCTCGTCACGGCGGTCGCGATGCTGCTGATCTTCAAGCGAACCTCCAATCAGGACGCCATTACGGCGGTCAAGGACCGGATCACATCCGGATTATTCGAGATCCGCCTGTTCAACGACGATCTGCGAACGATGTTCCGCTCGCAGGGCGGAATTCTGCGCAATTCCCTGACTTACATGCGCCTCTCGCTGGTGCCGATGTTCTGGACTCTGCCGCCGCTGGTGCTGGTGATCGCGCAGCTGCAGGCCTGGTACGGCTATGACGGATTCGCGCCCGGCGAGTCGACGCAGATGCAGGTGGTTCTCAAGCCGGACGCTGTCCCGGCCGGGAAGCCCGAGATTCGCGTTGCCGCGCCGGCCGGGATTTCCGTCGTTGAGCCCGCCGTCTGGGTACCGTCGCTCCGGGAAATGTCCTGGCGCGTCGAAATCGCGGCGCCCGGCGCATACGAGCTCGATCTCTCGCTGGCCGGGACGTCGGAGTCGAAGCTCATCGATGCGACCCGGGAGATTACCCGGCGATCGCCGATTCGCACCCGCGGATTCCTCGACGAGCTGCTCTATCCGGCGGAGCCGGTGTTGCCATCGGACAGCCCGTTCGAGTCGATCACCATCGATTACGAGGATGCGGAGATCGAGCTCTTCGGCTTCGGCCTGCACTGGCTGATCTGGTTCTTCGTGATCTCGATCGCATTCGCATTCGCGCTGAGAAAACCCTTTGGAGTCACGATCTGATGAATCCCGGATTCGCGAGGCTGCTGATGTCGTTGACCGCCGGTTGCATCGTCTTCACTGCCTGTGGCGGGAGCGACGGGGAGCCGACGGTGATTCGTTTACAGGACGAGTTCGCCAATGCGACCGTCACGGGTGCCGTCGCTGCCGAGGATATCGCGCCGACGTTGCTGCGATTCGATGACGACGCAGCGCCCGCGGCATCCGTATTGCTCGGCGTCGAGAATCTGCGCGTCGAAGGCGGAGCTCTCGTTGGTACGACGACGGGCGAGTATCCAATCGTTCGGATTACACGATCCGAGGGACTGGACAACCCCGACCTGCTGCATTCGATCGAAGTGAGAGCGAGAGTGTCTGTTGGCGCGAACCTCGCCGTTCTGTTCGACAGCGCTGACGAGCAGAATGCCCAGGCACTATCGATTCAGGGTGGTCTGATTCCTTGGTCGCTGTCGACGCCGCTGGTGCCGGGCGACGAGCTGCAAACGTATTCGATGACTGTCGGTACCTCGTTCAATACCCACGCCTCGGATCAGGAGCTCAACGGTTACGGCATGCGCCAGATTCTGCTCAGGCCGTCCGACGTGGCCGGTGCCGAATTCGAGATCGAGTCGGTGCGCTTGATCTATCGGCGAGAGTACCTGGCTACCGTGCCGTCGGGCGTGAGCTGGCAGGGGTTCGATCACCGCTCCCGGGAAACCGTCGTCACACGGGCTCCGGAGCGCGTGACCTACGATTTGACGCTGCCTTCGCAGCCATGGCTCGACCTTGCGATCGGCACGGCGGAGCAGCTGCCGGTCACCTTCCGGGTCTCGGCGGAGCAGTCGGGTGAGGTGGTCCTAGCCGAAGCGCGCACGTTGACCACGGCGGCCCGCTGGGAACCCATGTCCGTCGAGCTTGCGGCGCTCGCCGGGCAAAACGTCCGGCTTTCGCTGGAGCTCGAATCCGAGCAACCGGGCGCGGTCGGATACTGGGGCGCTCCTGCAATCAGGAACGACGGCGCCCTGCCGACTGCTGCACCCGACGCGCCGCAGGGCGTGATCCTGTTCGTTGCCGACACGCTGCGTCGCGATCATCTGACTCCATACGGTTACGAGCGGGACACGACGCCCACCCTCGCACGTCTTGCTGCGGAGGGCGCGTTGATGCTGGACAACCAGGCGAATTCGACCTGGACCAAAGTGTCCGTGCCGTCCTTTCACAGCTCGACCTACCCGCGGACCAACAAAGTGCAGCAAATGCTCGATCGATTGCCGGCGGCAGCGACGACGCTGGCCGAGGCCTATCGAGAAGCCGGTTATGCGACTCTCGGCCTGTCGGCCAACTCGTTCGTCGGCACCGGCACGAACCTGCACCAGGGCTTCGAGGATTTCGAGGAGGCGGCGGCGCTGATCGAGGCCACCGGCGAGACGCCCAGCAAGAGCGCGCGCGTTCAGGTCGACCGCCTCCTGCCGTGGCTCGAGGGACATCGTGACGTGCCCTTCTTCGTCAATATTCACGTAACGGACCCGCATTCACCGTTTCTGCCGCAGCCCCCTTACGACACGTACTGGGGTGACGCCGACACGCGCCGCCGATTCGATGAGGCGGTTACGCAGTTGCGCCGGATCGTGCCCGACTTCAGCGGGGTTGGCGCACCGGCTCGGGGCGAGCCGACGACGGTAAGCATGCAGGCGGCCGGCATCGAGCCGATGGATATCGTGCAGCATCACATCGACTTGTACGACGGCTCGGTGCGTGCCATGGACGCCGAGCTCGGCCGCATCGTCGAGACGCTGGAGCGGCTGGGGTTGCGGGACCGCGTGCTGCTCGTCTTCATCGCCGACCATGGTGAGGAATTTCTCGAGCACGGCGGGCACTTTCATCGTCAGGTCTACGGCGAAAACTCGAACGTGCCACTGGTGCTCTGGGCGCCAGGGCGGATCGCTCCGGGCACGGTCGTCGGCGAAACCGTCCAATCACTCGATCTGATGCCCACCATGCTCGAGCTCAGTGGGCTGCCGGTTCCCGCTACGGCACAGGGTCAGAGCTTCGTCTCTCTGCTCGAACCGGAGCAGCTCGCCGGTGGCAATGTCGCCTATGCGCAGACCTGGAGTCCGACCCCGGTCTTCAGCGAACGCATGCGCGAGTCGCCAGGCGGCGTGCCGGGCGATACGCGGTTTTTCTCGTATTCCGTGATCGATGCGGGCTGGAAGCTCGTCCACCACGTGTACATCGACGAGGGCCTCGATCTGCCCGAGTATCAGCTCTTCGATCACGTCAACGACCCTCTCGATCAGATCGACCTGGCGCAGGAGAACCCCGCTGTCGTCGAATCGTTGACGCAGCTGCTTCAGGACTGGATGGCTTACGCCGACGCGGCCGAGCTCGCGGGTGACGGCGAGGCAACCGAGGGGCTCGATCCGGCCGAGCTGCAACGACTCTGCAGTCTGGGGTACATTGCCTGTTGATTCGAAGCGTAGACGGGGAGGGGGCTTCCATGAGTTCGTCAAAACGCTTACGGGCCGGCGGGCCTCGACGTCTGCTTTTCGCCGCGCACGGTCTTTCGATCGCCGTTGCGCTTGCGGCTTGTGGCGGGCCTGAAGACGTCACCAGCACCTCCGACATCATCCGGTTGCAGGACATTTTCGAGGCGGCCGAGGTGACCGACAGCCCTGCTCAACGGGAAATTGTCCCGACCGAGATTCGATTCGACGGCAACGGTGACTTCGAATGGGAAGCAGGTCCTGGAGTCTCCGATCTAAGAGTGGAGAACGGCCGGCTGGCCGGCACCACCGACGATATCGTGCCGTTCGTCCACATCGAGCGGAACGGAGACATCGACAACGGTGACGTTCTCTACGAGGTCGAGATTCGCGCCCGCGTTTCCGCTGACACGCGGTTCGGCATCAACCTGAGCGCACAGCCGCCAAACTATGCCGGCATCGTTCGGATCATTCAGACCAACGGCTGGCCGATGATGCTCGACGTCACGGCTTCCGACGAGCTTCAGACCTACACGATCGCTGCGATGCAGACAGGTACGACTCCTGCTGCGGCAATGCGGCACCTGTTGATTCGGCCCGCGAGCGTTGCCGACGCCGAGTTCGAGATCGAGTCCATTCGGTTCACGTATCTGCAGGAGCACCTTGCTTCGATTCCCTCGGGAATCGCCTGGCAGGGCCTTGCGGATCGCTATCACGAGACGATCATCACGCGGGCGCCGGAACGGGTGAGCTTCGATCTCGATCTGCCCGGGAATCCATGGCTGGACCTTTCGGTCGGCACCCTCGAAGAGTCGCCGGTCAGCTTCCGTGTCACGGCTCGCGCCGGCGGTGATGCCGTGATCCTGGGCGAGCAGGTCGTCTCCGAGTCGAACAGCTGGCAGCCGATGCCGCTCGATCTATCGGCCGTCGCCGGCCAGTCGGTCAGGCTCGATCTCGAGCTCGATGCCGAGCGCGACAACGCCATCGGGTTCTGGGGCTCTCCGGTCGTACGCAATCGGCTGATTGCGCAGGCGGGCACGGACAATCCGCCGCGCGGCGTCATCCTGTTCCTGGCCGACACGCTCCGGCGCGACCATCTGTCGGCCTATGGCTATGAGCGCGACACATCGCCGACACTGGCCAGGCTCGCGCGCGAGGGAGCGCTGGTGCGGGACGCTCAGTCGCATGCCATCTGGACCAAAGTCTCTGTGCCGGCGATCCACACATCGCTGTATCCCAGGACCAACACGGTGCAGCGCTTCTTCGATCTCCTGCCGCACACGGCGACGACGATCGCCGAGGTCTATCGCGAGGCGGGTTATGCGACGCTCGGTCTTGCATCGAACAATTTCATGGGTCGCGCGACGAATCTGCATCAGGGTTACGAGGAGTTTCACGAATCGACCTCCATCGTGGGAGGCGGTCCGTTCAGCAAGTCGACACGGCCGTTCGTCGACCGGGCTATTCCGTGGATCGAGGCGCACAAGGACGGCCCGTTCTTCATCAACATCCACATAACCGACCCGCACTCGCCTTATCCCGGCTATGAGCCCTACGACACGATGTATGGTGACGACGCCTCGCGCTCGACATACCGGCAGATCCAGGCGCAGCTGAGGCAGTCGGTGCCGGAGGCGTTCGCCGGCGGCCCCAACGGCGAGCCGAAGCCCGCGACGTTCGAAGCGGCCGGGATCGATCCTGCGCCGTATCTGCAGCAGGAGAAGAACTGGTACGACGGCTCGATTCGGGCAATGGACGACGAGATCGGGCGGCTGATGGACGCGCTCGACGACATGGGGCTCGGCGACGATGTACTGTTCGTGTTCATTTCCGACCACGGCGAGGAGTTTCTCGACCGTGGCAGCCACTTTCATCTGCAGATCTACGGCGCCAACTCGAACGTGCCGTTGATCCTCTGGGCGCCAGGTCGCATCGAGGCCGGCACCGTAATCGGAGAGACCCTGCAGTCGATCGATATGATGCCGACAATGCTCGAGCTCAGTGGCCTGCCCATCCCGGAGGCGGCTCAGGGTCAGAGCTTTGTTTCCCTGCTCGAGCCGAGGCGGCTGGCAGCGAGCGGGGTCGCCTATGCGCAGGTTCCCTGGCAGCCGACCCCCGTTTTTACCGAGCAGCTGCGCGACAACAACGGGCCTGAGCCCGGGCCCTTTCCGCGCGACGCGTATGCCGTAATCGACGGCGGCTGGAAGCTGGTCCATAACGTCTACGTCCCGGACGGTATGGATTACCCTGAGTACGAGCTCTTCGACCATATCAACGACCCGCTCGATCAGGTCGATCTGGCCGAAGACAATCCGGAGGTCGTGGCGCGTCTCGGTCGGCTCATCGATGACTGGCTGGCGTACGTTCTCGCCGTGCAGCTCGAGCCAGAAGAAGCGTCGGCCGAGGGACTGAGCCCCGTGGAGCGGCAACGGCTTTGCGCGCTGGGCTATATCGCTTGCTAGGGAAACCGGCGGTGCGCTGGACGTGTGCCGCAAAGATTATCGTGGCCGCGCTGCCGGATCCTGCCGGCCCGCCCCGAATCTGAAGACTCGGAGTGATTATTCGATGAAAAGGTCCAAGTCCTGGATGCCATTGTTGATCGGTCTGCTATGGCTTGCCGCCGAGGCGGCCACTGCGCAAACCATGCGCGTCACGCTGCTCGGCACGGGCCGGCCGACGCCGTTACACGACAGGTTCGAAGCCGCGACGCTGGTCGAGGCCGGCGACACGACGCTGCTGTTCGATGCCGGCCGCGGCGCCAGCATCCGCATCTGGCAGCTCGGGATGCCGCTCAGCGAAGTCGACGGCGTCTTCATTACTCATTTCCACCACGATCACATTTCCGGTCTCGCCGATCTCTGGCTGACCGGCTGGTTGCCGCCGGCTTTCGGCCGTCGGACCTGGCCGCTTGCCATCTGGGGGCCGGAGGGAATGAGCGACATCACCGACGGGCTCAAGGCCGCCTATAAGCGGGACATCGATATCCGCGTGCCGGACGAGAACCTGCCGCGCGAGGCGGCCGACTTCGTGGTCACCGAATTCGCCGATGACGGCATCGTATACGACCGGGATGGCGTCACGGTCCGCGCATTTGCCGTCGATCACGGTGAGCTCATCAAGCCGGCGGTCGGCTACCGTATCGATTACGCGGGAAGGTCTGTGCTGATCTCCGGTGACACGCGCTACGACGAGAACATCGCACGCATGGGTGAGGGCGTCGACGTGCTCATCCACGAGGTCGTCACCGGCCGGCCCGAGCTCTACGAACAGTATCCGGAGCTGATCCGGATCCGCGACCACCATACGACGCCCGAAGACGTCGGGCGCATCTTTTCCATGGCCGAGCCTCGAATGGCGGTCTACACGCACCTCGTGAATCTGAGCGCGCCCGGCATACCCGTCGTCGGTAACGAAGAGCTCGTCGAAGAAACCCGGCGCACCTATGACGGCCCGCTCGT
>JASFSD010000124.1:0-7013 GCA_050114575.1 Gammaproteobacteria bacterium
GGGGCCTCGATGTCCCGTTTTACGGTCCGCCGGAGATGATCGACGGCGCGTGGCAGGGTGTGCAGCGCCAGTTTGCAGCTATCGAGGGAGCGACCTTCGAGGAGGGCGAGCTCTTTTCGCTGCCGCTGTCGCCGGAGCAGGAAGAGCGTATCCATCATCCGGAATTCGGTATTCCGACTCTGCGAATGTTTTCAATCGGCGCGCGAACGCCATTCAACCCGACCCCGTCCGCCGGCCATATGTGGTTCTCGCCGATCATCCCCCGCACCGGCGCTGCCATTATCGAGGCCAACGGCGTGTTCCAGGACGCAGCGCGCAGGCTCAACCTTCCGGTGCTCGGCAGCTTTTCCCTGCCGAGCCTCTACTGGGAGCGGGCCTTTATCTACATCTTTGGCTTGCCGGTCACGCGCAATGCCGAAGCCGACGCGAATGCCATCGCCGCGCTGAAGGATCTGATCCGCGTCGCCGGAGAGCGCGGATGGGGCGAGTACCGGACACCGCCGGTGTTCCAGGACGATGTCATGGCCCAGTACTCGTTCAACAACAATGCGCTGATGCGGGTGCACGAGCAGCTCAAGGATGCGCTGGATCCGAATGGCATTATCTCGGCGGGGCGCTACGGTGTCTGGCCCGAGCGGCTGCGTGACCGGGACGCTTGATGTGAGACGCATGCAGAGCAAGCACTCTCTTAACGTGGCTCTCGTCGTTTGGCTGCTCATCCCAGCCCTGGCGGGTGCGCAGGAAGGTGAGCATGCAGATGGCATGCGCGTCTACGACAAGTGGTGCGCGCCCTGCCATAACCCCGGTGTCGAGCATCCGGGCACACTGGCCCTTTCCGCGAAGTACTCCGGCGTCAAGTCCGGTGTGCTGCTCGAATGGACCGATCTGCGTCCGGAAATTACGCGCAGCTTCGTGCGCACGGGCATCTCCGTGATGCCGTTCTTCCGCAAGACCGAGATATCCGATGCGGAGCTCGATGCGCTGGCTCAGTACCTTGCGCGGAACACGCCGGGAGCGGGCGATTAGCCGCGTCCATGCGCCCAATGCCCGGTATGACGAGCAGTCGCGCCGGGCCGGGAGTCCGTCTCTAAGCCAGCGCGCGTAATGCGCGCAGCACCACGCTCGGACGCAAATAGCCGCGATACATCGGTGTCGCCTCACGATTGAGCCCCAGTAGCTCATAGACGGCCATTTGCGCGGTTCTCACGGAATACTCGACCGTGAACACGGTGTCGTCAGGGACTTCGCAGAACTGGCCGAGGAACGCAAAGTTCCTGGCACCAGCGGGGACCACCTGCGGCCGGTCGCCGGGCGCTCTCGGCATGAACTGGCTCGTAATGAAAGGCATCGCACAGGGGATGCAATTGGCCGAGTCGATGATGCGATCACCGGCATCACCAACCGGCAGGTGATGGCAGAGTTCGGTCAAAATTTCCCGGCCGCCGCTTTCGATCATCGGCTTGTCCACACGGTTACCTCTGCGTTCCGGATGCAGGCCGTACCCCCAGAACACCCAGACGTCGTCGGGCTGGTTCGAGAAGTGGGGTTGATAGGCGAGCACGACGGACATCAGCCAGTTGGATTCACTGAAGGTCACCAGGCCGCCGGTGCCTGCCGGGTTACCCGTGAATTCCTCCATGAATTCGAAAAAGTACGGATCCTTGAGCGTGACCGTAAACGATTCCCATCGCGACCTGCTCACGTCACCGCAGAACGCATCGGGCTTGCCGAAAGCCGACGACTTGCGGGCGATGTTTTTCCAGAGGCCCCAGGCGCCCTGATCCGGATTCGCTCGCCAGGCCGCAGGCGTCTCCATCGTGCCGAGGGAGGAATCCTCGGTCATGGATCCGAGCGTAAGCAGAACGAGATCGTCGCTGCCGACGTCGATACGCTGCTGTTGGCCGTTGGTCTCGAGACGAATGCCGGTTACCGTTTGAGCGCGATCCTCTGCGGCCGAAAAATCGAGGTCCATGACCGAGACGTTGGTCTGGAGGTCGACGCCCGCCTGCTCCAGCCACCTAACCAGGGGCCGCACGATCGAGTCGTATTGGTTGAGCAGCGTCCGATGGATGCCTTCGAGTCGGTTAAAGCCTGGCATCAAGTGCATGAAGCGCCGCATATAGCGGCGAAACTCGATCAGGCTGTGCCAAGGCTGAAATGCAAACATCGTGCACCACATGATCCAGAAGTTGGATTCGAAGAAGTCGGCGCGGAAGTAGTCTTCGATCGTGCGCGAGCCGAGGAAGCGCTCCGGCAGCAGGCTCAGCCTCGCCAGGTCCCACTGATCGCGCCGGTTGAGGCCGAGCGGAGGCGCTTCGATCCTTTCGCCATCGGCGACAATGCGACACTTCGATGATGTGACGACGCGGCGGGTGAAGGCATGCAACTCGTCGCTGGCCGATACCGCAGGGTCGGAAAGCGACGGTATCGTGGAGAGCAGATCGAAAGTGCAGCCAAAATGCTCTTCGAACATGCGGCCGCCGCGAATCGCGTAGCCCGAGTCCGGGTCTCCGGCGCCGTCGAGACTTCCACCGAAGAGATCGGACTGCTCGAGTACATGAATGCTTTCGCCGGGCATTCCGCCATCTCGGACCAGGTAGGCGGCGGCCGCCAAGCCGGCGATTCCACCGCCCACGATATAGGCCTGGCGAGTATTCGCGCTCGGACCCGGTTCTTGGGTCATATGGTTGACGCCGCTGGTTGGGGCTGTGGCTCTTCGCCGGTCATTCCAGCGTCATTTGAAGCCGCGTGAGTCCTTGATGAACTCGTAGGCCACATTGATCTCACGCGTTCTCTCCTCCGCCACCTGACGCATGCTCTCTGGCAGTCCTTTGGCGGCGAGCCGGTCCGGATGGTTTTCGCTCACGAGTCGTCGGTAGGCCCGTTTGACATCGTCGTCACTCGCATCAGCCGACAGCCCGAGCGCGGTGTAAGCGTCCTTGAGCCGGGACTGTGGGGGTGCAGTGCCTGGCCGCGCCGAGCTGACGCGCAGCAACGCCTCGAGCTGCGCGACATCGCGCTCCGTTAGGCCCAGACGCTGAGCGATTCGAACCAGCATCGCATGCTCGGCTTCATGCACGTGGCCGTCCGCTACGATCGTCATGCATTGAAGCTGCAGGAAGAGGCGCAGCAAGGGACCGCGCCCGAAGCCGATCGCCCCTTTCAGTCGATCAACTTCGGCGTCCAGATCGAAGTCGGGTGACTTGCCGCGGTTGAATGCCGCTTTGGCCTGCTCACGCTGCGGGTTCGACAGACGCAGCATGTCGAAGATTCTCTGGGTCGCCTCAATCTCGTCGCGAGTGACGACGCCGTCGGCCTTCGACAGCGCGCCCATGACGGCGAAGGTCGCATCCAGAAACCGCGTCTGGGCCTGCTGCAGGCCGCCCTTCAACAGAGCGAAGAGCGCCCAGCGTGCGCCGTAGCCGATCAGCGCACCGATAACGAGACCGCGGAATCCACCGAACAGCAGCCCGACCAGGGCGCAGGCAACGATTACGCTCATTGGCCCGAGCTCAGGCGAAGTGCGCCGGGATCGTCAGAGCCTCACGGCAGCGCCAGCGCAATGAACTCCCCGGGGTGATCGCTGCCGGAGACGGCAACGACAATGTACTGCTTGCCGTCGGCCATGTAGGTCATGGGCGCATTGCTGACGCCGGCCGGCAGCTCCATCTCCCAGACGATGTCTCCCGTGGCCTTGTCGAAGGCGCGGAAGACATTGCCGCCATAACCGCCGCCCGGCGGGAGGCCGACGCCGGCATCGCTGCCGTCGCCCATGAAAACGAACGAACTGGTCACGAGGGCGGCCAGGCGCTCGGGTTTGCCGAGCGGCGGCAGATCGAGACCTTCGAATGCCGGGTGATTTCTCAATCCGTCGCCATTGGCGACCGACCAGAGGATTGTGCCCTGATTGAGATCGATGGCGACGAGCCGCGAGTACGGCGGCTTGAACGGATCGGGAAGACCCTGCGGGCCGAAAGGCCAGGGCACGCGGTGCTTGACGTAGGGCAGCGTGGAGTCGGGATGCTCGGATGGTCCGAGCGCGATCACGGTCGGCATATGGGCCGATGGCACGAACAACGTGTTGGATTCCGGGTCGAACGCGGCCCCGCCCCAATCGGCGCCGCCGTTCGTGCCGGGATTGAGAATAGTGCCCTTCGGCGTCTCGGGATTGCCGAGCAGAACGGGCGGCGTGTAGAGCGGCCCGTAGGCGTAACCTTCGAGAATCTCCATCGCCTCGGCTCTGAGCTCGGGCGTGAAGTCGATGATGTCGTCGTCGCCGACGCCCTGGGTATCGAAGGGCGGTGGCTTCGTCGGAACCGGCTGCGTCGGGGAGTACCATTCGCCGGGCACGTTGCCCTGCGGCACGGGGCGCTCCTCGATCGGCCAGACGGGCTCGCCGGTCTCACGGTCGAGGACGAAGACAAAGGCCTGCTTCGTCACCTGCGCGAGCGCTTTGATCGGGCGGCCGTCGACGACGATGTCGGCCAGCACGGGCGGTGCGGGCAGGTCGTAGTCCCAGATGCCATGGTGCAGCGTCTGGAAGTGCCAGACCCGCTCACCGGTCGTGACGTCGAGCGCAACGATCGACTCGGCATAGAGGTTGTCGCCCGGACGGGTGCCGCCGTAGTAGTCGCCCGTCGCCTCTTCTGTCGGGAGATAGACGTAACCGAGCTCCTCGTCCCCGCCGAGCAGCGTCCACGAGCCGCTGTTGCCCGAATAGGTCCAGGAGTCTTCGAGCCAGGTCTCGTTACCGGGCTCGCCGGCGCGCGGCACGACATGGAAGGTCCACAGGTGCTCGCCCGTGCGGACGTCGTAGCCGCGCACGTCGTCCGGCGGCATTTCCTTGGGCGCCAACCGCGCCTCGTTCAGAATATCGGTTGCCGGGGATGGCACGCCGGCAATGACGATGACGTCGCGCACGACCAACGGCCCGCTGGACCAGCGCCATCCCGTGATGGGGCGCTCGAAGCCCAGCGTCAAGTCGACCTGACCGCCATCGCCGAAGTCCGGATAGCGCTCGCCCGTCTTTGCATCGAGCGCGACGAGATTCGAGCCGACGGTGGCGATGACTCGGGCGTCGTTGCCGTCGGTCCAGTACGAGAGGCTGCGCGTGGGGCCGCCGCGGGTCAGCCCGTTGCCATCGTCACGCGGCGGGAGCTGGTCATACCAGACCGTTTCGCCGGATGTCGGGTCGAGCGCGACCACGGCGCCGACGGCGGAACTGATATAAAGGAGTCCATCGATCATGAGCGGCGTGTGCTGGTAGTTGCGCGGCCCGCCCGTGATTTCCGGGAAATCTACGCGCAATTCCTCGGGCATGCCGGATCTGCGCCAGGCGATCTGCAGATCGCCGATCGTGTCGCGATTGATCTGATCGAGCGGCGAGTATTTGGTCCCGGCCTTGTCGCTGCCATAGGCGCGCCACTCGCCGGACGGTGTCGCGGCGTCGACCGGTGCCTGGACGTTGGCCGATGCTTCGACGTCAGCTGACGCTTCGACGTTGGCCGGCGCTTCGACGTCGGCCGTGCACGCCGCAACGACGGCGGCACTGCCCATGACCGCGAGCAGACTGAAATGCGGTGTGCGTTGCATAGGTGACCCTCCCTGCCCCGAGTGTACCGGAAAGCAGGAAGGTGGGGCCCGCGGGGCGCCTGCAAGGCTCGCTGGCGCTCGAATTGCTCGAACCGCTCAATCTGCTCGAATCGTTCGGAACGCCGGCTGCCGGCATGCCGGTAACGGTTACCCGAGCGTTACGTGGATCGGCTGTATCAGCGGCTGTAGCTGACCTTCCATATACGACCGCCCGAATCGTCGACGACGTAGAGCGAGCCTTCGGGACCGATGGCGAGCCCGTTGGGCCGGCCGATGACATCGGTGCCCGTGTCACGCACCTCGAAATCGTCGGCGAAAATTTCCCATTTGCCGGTGATGTCCCCAGCGGCATTCATGGGCACGAAGACCACGTTGTGGCCACCGGTATCCGGCCGCCGCGGGCTGACCTGGCCGTGAAACGCGATGAAGGCGCCGTGGCGATATCGTTCCGGGAACTGATCTGCCTCGTAGAAGACGAGATCGTCGGGCGCCCAGTGGCCCGGGAAGCCGATCAGAGGATCCTTGTAGCGGCCGCGCTCGGCAGCGGTTCGACCGTCGCCGCCGTATTCGGGGCTGACCATGCGCTCGCCGCGAATCTGGTCGTAGTAGGTATATGGCCAGCCGAGATCATCGTCTTGCTCGAGCCGGTGAAACTCCTCAGCGGGCAACTCGATGTCGTCGTCGATAGAGAACGACTCGGGCCATAATTGATTCAGACCGTCCCGATCGTGCATCAGCAGAAACAAAGCGCCGGCCGCGTCGTTCCATTCCAGGGCAACGACATTGCGCTGCCCGGTCGAGTAACGGATATGGTCCTCGGCGTGAACCTGGTTTCTGCTGCCGGCATCGAAGCGAAAAACACCGCCATGGTCTTCGAGCAGCGTGCATGGCCGCATTCCCGGCGATCCCGGTGTGCCCGGCTCGATCTGGCACGAGTTGGAAGGCGAGCCCACCTGTGTATAGAGACGTCCATCATTGTCGAATGTAATCGGTTTCGTCCGATGGCCGCTGCCCGATTCGGGCAGCCCGGCGACGACGATCTCAGGATCACCGCTCGGAACGAGTTCGCCGGTGAGGGGATAGGCGTAGATCGTCGTCATCGAAGAGGCGAACAGATTCCCCTCGTGGATTGCGAGCCCCGTATCGATGTCCGCCGGACCGAATCGGCGAACGACGTCGGCGACGCCGTCACCATCCGTGTCCCTGAGCGCCGCAATCCCGCCGGGCTCGTCGGTTTGCGCGAATCTCGCCTGACCCGAGCGCAGGGCCATATAAACATCACCGTTGTCATTCACGGCAACGTGGCGCGGCACGTCGAAGTCTTCGGCGAACAGCGTGGCGGTGAAGCCCTGCGGCAGCGTGAAACCGCTGACGCGCACACGCCCGTCTGTGGAATCGCTGCCTTCGAGCGACGGCTCGCT
>JASFSD010000125.1:0-6998 GCA_050114575.1 Gammaproteobacteria bacterium
CGCCTGGTCCCGCGACGTCGATCTTGAAATAGACGTGAGGGTTGCGGAAAGAAAACTCGCGGATCGTGCCCTCGAGGATCTGGTCCTGCGTGAGATCGAACTGTGCCGGGCTGTGGTGCGCCGAAGCTGGCAGTGCCAGCAACAGGATGGCAACAACTGGCCAGTGGCTGACGGCAGGATGCATCGCGATTCCCTTTGATGAGTAGTCTGGGCCAGCCATAAGGATACTGCGAATAGATTGCCTGCTGTTCCGTCTTTCCAGTTGGATGGGCGATGGTCCGCAGCTATAGTGCCTGCACAAGAAATGCCGGATGGGGGATAGTCATGGCACTCGGATTCCACTCGCGACTGTTGTCCGGGGCAACACTCGCGTGTCTTTTGCTGGCTTCGGCCGGACCTGCTACTGCTCAGAGCGGCCCCTCCGCTGCGGCAATACGTGTCGATCGCCTCGCGCAGAACGTCGAGCGTGCGGAGTCGGTGCGCCAGGTCAAGAATCTGCAGCGTGCCTATGCGCAGTATTCGCAGTTCGGCCTCTGGGACGAGATGGCGGCGCTGTTCGCCGACGAGGCCGAGATGATCCGTGGCAGCGACCACGTGCGCGGCCAGAAAGCCATCAGCGACTATTTCCTCGAGCGTTTCGGCGGCGGGCATCACGGTCTGCCCGAAGGCGGGTTGCACACGCAGCTAGTATTCCGGCCGCTGATCAATGTCTCGGCCGACGGCAATACGGCCAAAGGCCGCTGGTGGGAGTGGTCGATGACGGGCCGCTACGGTGGCGATGCGCATTGGGCCGGCGGCATCTACGAGAACGAATACGTCCGTGAGGACGGTGTCTGGAAACTCTCGCGCGTGCACTACAACCCGATGCTGGCGGGCTCGTACGAGGAAGGCTGGCGCAACGTCTATGACGACCAGAAGGTCGTGCCATACCATTTCACGACCGACGAGACGGGCATTCCCGTGCCGGATCTGGCGCCGGATGCCCCGATGTTCGACGCATCGTCCGATCCTGCCGGGCGCCTGCCGGGGCTCGAAAGGCGCATCAGGGCCCTGAACGAGGAAGATCTCGTTCGCAATCTCCAGAATGCCTACGGCTACTACGTCGACCGCAGGATGTGGCCCGATGTAGCGGATCTCTTCACCGAAGATGCCGTGCTCGAGATCGCCGACGTTGGCCTATACGAGGGTCAGCAGGGCATTCGTCGCGCCTTCGAGCGCACGGGCCCCGAGGGCTTGAGACAAGGCGAGCTCAATGACCACATGCAGCTCGACATGGTCGTCTCTATCGGCCCGGGAGGGCTCGAGGCGAGGTCGCGCGGCATCGAGTTCGGCCTGCTCGGCGACGCAGAGGCAGGCACCGCGTTCTACACGCTGGCGGTGTTCAACAATCGCTACGTCAAGCAGGACGGCATCTGGCAGATTCGCGAGATGCGCGTCTTCCCGATCATGAAGACTGATTACTACGAGGGTTGGGCCAGGAGCGCCGTCGAAGATCCCGCGCCGGGCGAAGCGTATGCGCCCGACCGGGCCGTTCCGGCGGCCGACCGCATAACGGCGGGCGCAATTCCGGAGTTCTTCGCCCCGAATCCCGTCACCCGCCAGCCTGTCGCGCTGCCGCAGGGTGCGAAGGTCGTAGGCGTAGAGCGATTGTTGCCGCCGCCGCGCGTGAGTCGGCCGACGGCGTCGGCCGCGCCGTTCGATGCGAGGGTTGCCGAGGCAGAGCGCCGGCTCGCCGTGTCCAAAGCCTGGGACGGCGCCGAGAACGTCTCCGCTGCTTACGGCGATTACCTCGACGACCTCGATTTCGGTCCGCTGGCCGCGGTCTTTGCCGAGCAGGGCAACAAGGAAATCCCGTTCACGGGCTTCTACGTCACACGCGAGAGCATTGCCGCGCGCGACCAGAGTCGCGGCGCGCAGGAGCAGACCGAGCCCCGGCCCAGAACGAGCCTGCCGTTGCACTTTCGCACCCAGCCCGTGATCCACGTCGCCGAGGACGGCCGCTCGGCAGCGATCCGCACGCGACTGTTTCAGCCTCAGTCGATGCGGACGCGCTCGCTGGGCTTCGCAGGGGGGATGTACAACGACCAGGTCGTGCTCGAGGATGGTATCTGGCGTTTCTGGAGCGTCGCGATCGACGAGCACTATTTCACGTCGGCCGGATACGCGGGCGGCTGGTCCGGCGTCGAGCCGCAGGATCCGGATGTGCTGCAGCGGCAGGGGGGCGCGACGTCGAGTGACTATCCGCCCGACATTCCACTGACCGATCTCGGTGAGCGTGAGCGTGGCTTCCGCGGCGGCACCGGGCAGACTCTCGCCTGGCCTGCGATCCTGCCGATGTGGTTTCACTATCGGAATCCGGTTTCGGGCCGGACGCCGGAGCACTACTGGCCCGACTGCGTGCCCTGCGTGAAATACCCGGAAGCCAGCATGCAGAATCACGGGTATCTGCTGCCACCGAATTAGCCGCGTTTCGTGCAGTCAGGGGCCACTTTGAGGCGCTCATGCGCGCTCGTCGCGATGCTGCTGCTTGCTGCCGCCTGCGGCCGCGAGACCGAGCCCGCCGTTTACGTGATCAAGTTTCCGCATGTCACGGCTCCGGCTACGCCCAAGGGGCAGGTCGCGGAGCGCTTCAAGGAGTTGGCCGAACAGCGTTTTCCGGGGCGGGTGCGGGTCGAGGTTTATCCCTCCGCGCAACTCATGGAGGCGCGCGATTCGGTGGAGGCACTCGCCTTCGGCGAGATTCAGCTGATCGCCGAGGCGCTATCGATCTACGACCGGTTCACGCCGAGGTTCCAGATATTCGATCTGCCGTTTCTGTTTCCCAGTCTGGACGCTGTCGAATCGTTTCAGCAGAGCGCCGCCGGTCAGCAGTTGCTCGACGCGCTGGCCGACAAGGGAATCAAGGGGCTGACGTTCTGGCACAACGGCATGAAGCAGTGGACCGGCCCGCGGTCCATGCGGCTGCCCGAAGACGCCGCCGGGCTCAAATTCCGGATCATGGAATCCGACGTGCTCATGGCCCAGGTCGAGATTCTCGGTGGCAGCCCGCAAAAGATGGCGTTCAGCGAGGTCTATCAGGCGCTGCAGACGGGCACCGTCGATGCGCAGGAGAACACGTGGTCGAACAACTTTTCGTCGAAGTTCTACGAGGTGCAGCCCTACATCACCGAGAGCAACCACGGTTATCTCGGCTACTTCGTCGCAACCAACGAAGAGTTCTGGGACGCGCTGCCCGACGACATCCGTACGGGTCTCGAGGAAGTTCTCACCGAAGTGACGGAGTGGGGCAATGCTCGGGCCAGCTCCATCAATAGTGCCGCGCGGCAAAGCATCATCGATTCCGGCCGCAGCGAAGTGATCACACTCGATGCGGAAGGCCTGGCCGCCTGGCGCCGCACCATGGCTCCTGTCTGGGATCAGTTTCGCGAAGAGATCGGTCCGGATCTCATCGACGCGGCCGCAGAAATATCCGCCCGGCCATGACCCTCGACGGGCGCGCTCCGGATTGGCTCGATCGTCTCGAGGAGGCATTCATGGCGCTCGCGCTCGGCGTCATGACCCTGCTGACCTTCGTCCAGGTCGTGCTGCGCTATGGATTTCAGTCCGGCCTGGTCTGGTCGCTCGAGGCGACGAGCTATATTTTCGGCTGGCTCATCGTCATTGGCATGTCGTATGGCGTCAGAACTCACTCGCATATTGCCGTCGATCTCCTGACCCGGTCGCTCGAGCCGCGTCTGAAGCGCGTCGTCGCCTGGGTCGCGTTGCTTGCCAGCCTCGGCTATTGCGTGCTGATGGCCTACGGCACAGCGACTTACATTGCCGGGCTGATCCGGCTCGGTCATTTCGCGCAGGACATCCCGCTGCCTCGCTGGGTGCTCGCGTCGGTGCTGCCGGCCGGTTTCGCGCTGCTGGCGCTGCGCCTCGTGCAGGCGGGCTGGCGCTACTTCGCGAGCAGCCAAACATCGAGCCCGGAGGTGTCCGAGCCATGACTTTGCTCTGGCTCATGGGCGTGCTCTTCGTCTGCCTCTTCATCGGTGTACCGATCGGGATCTCGCTCGGGCTCGCCAGCATCACCACGCTGCTGCTTTTCACCGATCACGGGCTCGTCGTCCTGGCGCAGCGGTTCTTCTATACGGCCCAGGTCTATCCGCTGCTCGCGATACCGTTCTTCATTCTCGCCGGCACGTTCATGACGACGGGCGGCGTTGCGCAGCGAATGATCGGTTTTGCCAACGCCCTGCTCGGTCATTTCCGTGGCGGCCTCGCCATGGCGGCGCTGCTGGCCTGCGCGCTGTTCGCCGCCGTCTCCGGGTCTTCGCCTGCGACCGTCGTCGCCGTCGGCACCGTGATGATCGGCGGCATGGTGGCGAGCGGGTATAAGCGCGAATTCGCGGCCGGGCTGATCTGCAATGCCGGCACGCTCGGTATTCTGATTCCGCCGTCGATCGCGCTCGTTATCTATGGCGCCGTGACCGAGACCTCGATCGGCAATCTGTTCATCGCGGGCTTCATTCCCGGTCTCGTTCTCGTCGCCGCGCTCATGGCCGTGATTGCGATTCGGGCCCGGCGTGAGGATCTGCCCCGGCAGCCGCGTGTGAGCTTCGCCACGGTCCTCAAGACCGGCCGCGAAGCGGTCTGGGGTCTGCTGCTCGTCGTCGTGATTCTCGGCGGCATCTACCTCGGTGCGTTCACGCCGACCGAGGCGGCAGCCGTCTCGGCTGTATACGCGCTTCTCGTTGCCGTGATTGTCTATCGGGATATGGGCTGGGGCGATGTGCCGAAAGTCCTGGTCGAGAGCGCGCGCATGACGGCGATGCTGATGTTCATCATCGCCAACGCGTTCCTGTTCGCCTTCGTGCTGACGACAGAGCAGATTCCGCAGGCGGCGTCGGAGTGGATAATCGATCTCGGGTTATCGCCCTGGGCCTTCCTGCTCGCGCTCAATGTGCTGATGCTGCTGGCCGGCAACTTCATGGAGCCCGCGTCGGTCATCCTGATCCTGGCGCCGATCATGTTCCCGATCGCGATGGCGCTCGGAATCCACCCCGTGCATCTGGGTATCATCATGACGGTGAACATGGAGATCGGGCTCATCACGCCGCCGGTCGGCCTGAATCTGTTTGTCACCTCCGGCGTTGCCAAAATGGATCTCGGGCAGGTCGTTCGTGCGGCCCTGCCCTGGCTCGCTGTGCTTATCTGCGTCCTCTTCCTGATCACCTATGTTCCCGCTATCTCGCTGGCCCTGCCGGGCTGGCTCGGCCTGCTGGATTGAGCCGGGGCAGGTTAGCTTTCTTATCGCTACAACCAAGAATCAATAAGGAATTCCGTAATGCAAGGAGTGTCGATTGGTCTGGCCACGCTGGCTCTTCTTTTTCTGGCTGCTTGCGGATCTTCTGAGACAGGTAGTCCGTCGGCCGATGGTGGAACTGCGAGCGAAGATCTGGCGCCGATCAGCGTCTCCGGCAGTTACTGGATCGAGCTGTCGCCGGTCATCGTGGCGGCCGAGAGTTTCTATCCCGAGCGCCTCGAGGTCGGTGAGGGGGGTATTACCCGCATCACGGCTGGCGAGGTCGATATGGCAACGAACGCCGAGACGCAGTTGCTGCGCGAATCTCTGAACAACCCGGATCTGCGCATCATCATGACCGTGACCGAGAGCTTTTACCGCCTCGTCGGACGGCGCTCCGCCGGGATCGAAACGCTCGCGGACATCGAAGGCAAGCGCGTGATGCTGCCGCGCCGGACTTCGGCGAACTACTACCTCGTGGCGATGCTCGAAACCGTCGGTCTGACCGAGGACGACGTCGAGTTGGTGCCTTTCCCGCAGGCTGAGAATGCAAAGGCTGCGATGGATCTGATGTCGGATGCGCTCCTGAGTGGAGAGGCGGACGTGATCTCGATCTGGGAGCCGGAGCCAGAGGATGCGATCCGGCAGCTGGGAGACGACGCCATCGTGTTTCAGGATCGCAGCGTTTACCGCGAGGTTTTCAATCTCCACACCACGGCGACGGCGCTTGGCGATCCCGCAACGCGCCGCTCGATCGTGGCCTATGTCCGTGCCGTCGCGGACGCCACGGATGCCCTGCACGAAGATCCGGAGCGCTACTGGCCGCAGGTTTCGAGTGTCATTGGCTACTCGGAAGAACAGATCGCCGACGGCTGGCCGGAAATGGAGTTCCCGGTCGAAATTATTCCGGACATGCTCGATGTGCTCGACAGGGAAGAGATCTGGGTAGCCACGGAGCTCGACCGGGAGCCACGCTCACGCGAGGAGCTCGCGCAGTTCATTGACAGGTCCGTGGTCGAGGAAGCGCTGGCGGGCAGATGAGCGCCCGGTGACGACCGGCTGAATCTGCCTCGATCGGGTAGAATCCAAGGCAAGAATAAGAGCTGAGTTGACCCAGGTGTCACAAAGCGGGGGGCTGTCTGACGATGGCGCTGGAGCCGGGTACACGTTTCGGTCCGTACGAGATCGCCGAATCGATCGGCGCGGGCGGCATGGGCGAGGTTTACAGGGCCACCGACACCACGCTCGACCGGCAGGTCGCAATCAAGGTCCTGCCGGATTCCTTCGCCGCTGACGCCGAGCGCGTGGCTCGTTTCGAAGTCGAAGCGAAGACGCTCGCTTCGCTCAACCATCCCAACATTGCGCAGATCTATGGTCTGGAGCGCGCCGGCGGTGTGACGGCGCTGGTCATGGAGTTGATCGAAGGCCAGACACTGGCCGAGCGCCTGGAGCAGGGCGCTTTGCCCGTCAACGAGGCGATGGGTATCGCGACGCAGATTGCCGACGCGCTCGAAGCCGCGCACGAGCGCAACATCATCCATCGCGATCTGAAACCCGGCAACATCAAGCTGACGCCGCAGGGCACGGTCAAGGTGCTCGACTTCGGCATTGCCAAGGTGCTCAGTCTCAAAGCCCTCAGCGGCGATCATGAGGCATCGTTCGTCACGCCATCGGTGACGCAGACCGGTGTGATACTGGGCACGGCTGCCTA
>JASFSD010000126.1:0-6955 GCA_050114575.1 Gammaproteobacteria bacterium
CAACTTCAGTCGCTCTCGCTTGGCTTCGAGCAGCCAGTGCGGGCATTTCGTCTTGCTCGCATAGAGAATCTCGCAATCGTCGCAGCGCACGCACTCTGTCATGACGATCTTCCGCTCACGAATCGCGCCCCATTCGCAGGCATTCTCACAGAGCTTGCACGTGCTGCACTCCGACCAGCGCTTTATCTTGAACATCGACAGGGCCGAAACCAGACCGAGCGCAGCACCGAGAGGACAAAGGAAACGGCAATACAGGTTGCGCACGAAAATGCTGGCGACGAGCAACACTCCAAGCCCGACCCAGAGTGCCGTCGAGGCCTCGCGCGAGAACATCCAGAATGGCTCGATGTAGCGATAAAAGCCGTTTTCGTGAGTCAAGAGGTAGTAGCCGATCGCGCCGAACAGTATCCCGTACTTGATGTAACCCGCCCGGCGTTCCAGTGCCGGTGGAATCTCCAGCTGATACCGTGACGGGACAATCGCATCAATGAGCTGTGTCAATGCGCCAAAGGCACAGATTCGGCCGCAATAGACGCGCCCCCAGAGTATCGTCGTGACCACGCCGAAAATGACGAGGGCAGAAAAGACGATGCTCTCGGCGTGCAGCGGAAAATTTCCGGTCAGCGAACCGAGCACATTCGTGATCGAGAGCAGATAACTCTTGTACAAGCCGAGATAACCAACCGACAGTATCAGCGTCACATACTTGAGCGGGACACTCTTGCGCAGAAAGCTGACCATCGCGAGCGCCGTGAATGCGGTGAAGATCAGGATATCGGGCGTCTGCTCGATTGCGAGCTCTAGAAGCGTCGGATCCACGTCCTCGAAGTCATCGAAGTTCCAGAGATCGCGGGCATCCGTCGCTTCCTGCGCTCGGGCTGCAGCGGTTCCCAGGATTGCGAAAATCCCTCCCGCAGTTCGACCGAGCCGACGCCAGCCTGAGGGCGTCATTGCTCGGGGGGAGTCAGGTGCGCCCTTGCGGCCCGGCGGGCGCTGTTGCGCACGGCGCGGCTCGCGCTCGTGACCGTGATCGTCGCGCGCGAAATGGCGTCGATATCCTCACCGTAGCGAAACCGATCACGTATGTCCTTGCCTTCGAACTGTTGCGCAAACTGCGGCAGCTCGACCGAGAAATAGCCATACGGCTCGCGATGATCAGTCACGATGATGCGCGTCAGAAAGCCTCGCGTATCCATGCCTACGAGCATCTGAATCGGCCCGTCGTAACCGCGCTCGAGCGGGTCGATCTCGGTAGTCCAGAATACGAGCCCGAGCAGCTCGGGTTCCTGGCCGTCAGAGGCGGGTCCATAGGCCTTGTAATGTGGCGGCGACCCCTGCTTTTCCGTGAAACTCGCGGCGTCCGGGAAGAGATACCGTAACTGCTCCTCGAATTCGGCATCTGCCATGGGCTGGGCGCTTGCCAGGAACACGGGCAAGCTGCAAACGGCTGCAAGAGACAGAAATCTTTTCACGCGAACCCCCGGAGACCGGCCCGGATTATCCGCGCGACAGCAAGCAGCGGTCAAACTCCGCCACGCATAGTCTGCCGCCGGATAACATGCCAGAATGACGGTCATGCGAGCCCACTACCTCAAGCTGCTCTCTTGCCTGGCCGTCGCCGCGGCTGGCTCGGCTCCTGCCGCCGCACAGAACCGCGCACTGCACGAACGCCTGGAAACTGCGAGCCGCGTCGAGTGTCGTTTCACCCGGGTTGCCACGGGCGACTGGGGAGAGGACGCCGTAGAGTTCGATGTCGAGCCCGTCGACTTCACGGCAACGTTTTTCGACATCGACGTCGAGTCAGGGACTGCCGAAGCCGAAGGCCGCTTCGGCGCCTCGTACATTATCGTCCGGCACGTCGAAGGGTATCTGCATTTCATGCAGATCTTGAATTCGGGCCCGCTCTATCTGACCACGGTGCTGGCGCAACCGACCGAAGACGGTCGCCTCAAGGCCGTGCACGCACGGCATGAATACACGCAGATCAGACTGCCGGGCTTCACTTCGCGCCCGGAAATGTACCTCGGCGATTGCGCCGTCGAGTGACGCAAGCGCACGCCCTCCGGTTCGCCCATGACGATTGGGATCATCTGTGCCATGCCGCAGGAAGTCGCGAGCTTCCTTCCGGCAGCCTCGCGCCGGGAAAGCGAACCGTCCGAGTTTTTCGCCACGACGATCGGCGAGTTCGAGGTCGTGGTCGCAAGCTCGGGCCTGGGCAAGGTCCGCGCCGCCGTGTCGGCTTCCGTCTTGATCGAGCGATGGAACTGTCGGGCACTGGTCTCGGCCGGCACGGCCGGTGGTCTGGCCGGCACGATCCCGATGCAGGTGGTCATTGCGAGCGAGCTCATCCAGCACGATTACGGCCGCAGCCGTGGCGCGGGCGAGCTCGAGCTGTACCGACCCGGAATCCCGCCGCTGCCGGAGTACCGCCACATCGATCACAGACTGATGCTGCCGGAAAAGCGAGCGGCTGAGTTCGAAGCGATCACCCGCGAGCTCGACTTCGTCGCCTACGGCAAGTACGCCAGCGGTGACACCTTCGTAAACGACCGCGCGACACGAGCGAGACTCGAGGCACTCGGAGCCGTCGCCGTCGACATGGAGTGCAGTGCCGTCGCTCAGGTCGCCGAGCACTTCGGCGTCCCGTGGCTCGTGGCTAAAGGCATCAGCGACGACGCGTCGACCACATCGCATGAAGATTTTCTCGCCGGTATCGACGAAGCCTCGCGGCGCTCGGGTCGCGTCGTCCAGGCTCTGCTGCCTGCCCTGCTCGCATCCTGAGCACCGTTTATTCGCTGTCCCCGATGTTGCGGCCACGCAAACGATCGAGCCTCCTTCGATAACGCTCGAGCCGATGCTGTCTATCGTCCACGAGCTTGAGCAGATCGATCGAAAAGAACACGGAATCAGTTCCATCTCGGGTCGACCAACCGACCGAGTATTTGTTGCCGAAGTGCAGCGCCAGTCCGTGCCCCGGATCCGGGCGACCGGGCCGGTCGGAATAGACGCTGGTCAGCGAAACCCCGAAAGGAACGCCGAACAGCGGGCTGTCCTCGTTCCACCAATTGACGCCAAACCATTCGATCGCGACTGCAAAGTCATTGCGATCGCCTGGCGCCGAAGCGGGCGCGTGCTCGAGCACCAACCCGGGACGCAGCGCCGACCACTGGCGTTTCGGCGGTCCCACCAGGAACCCGCTTCGCAAATGGCGCCGCTCGATCGCGGTCGTCAACAGCAGATCCAGCGGTGTCTGGGACCGGCCGTGGGCAACGAACGCTTCCCACTCCGAGGAACGGTCATCGAGTGCCGAAACCACCCGGGCGGCAGACAAGCGCTCTACCGCGATCTTGTACGAATTGATCGCGGTCGCCAGATCGCCTAAAGCGGAACTGCAGCTAATGCCCAGTCTCTGCACGCACGCCGCATCGGCGTCGGGGTTCGCGATTCCGCCGGCGCTCGCAGGATCGTCGAAATGAAATCTGAGCCAGTCGCCGCTCGATCCGCTCAATTCAACGCGAAGCTCGGGCAACCGGCTCGCCGCCCGACGCCGCTCCGAGAGTTGCTCGACGAATTCCGCGAATGCCTCGTCCAGCCTCTCGATCGGCATCCCTTCGAAGGTCGCGTTTGCAACCTCGCGCGCCTGGATGCCGAAGTCCCGGTAACGCTGCCCGAGCTCCGGATCGAGGGCCGACCCGCTGCCGGCAAATGCCATACAACCGGCCTGGCCGAGCGCAAGCGCCGTCGCCTGCAGCTCGCCGAACAGTCGAGACTTGGCGACGCCGGATTCCGGTACAGCGCATCCGGGCTCGGCGGCCGGCGCGAGGACGGGAGCAGCGAGCAGCCAGAGCGCGGCTACCACCGTTCCGCGCCGCTGCTGAGGTTCGCGCCGGTTACGACGCCATCGCATCGAGCTGGACCCGGAACTGATCGACGATCTGGCGGAACTCGCGGGTGGCCAGCGCGAGATCTAGCAGCGTAGCGCGATCGCTGACCTGGATGACTTCGAGCGCCTCGCGCAGCTCGGCATATGCCCCTGGAATACCGGAGCTTCGATGCTGGCCGGCCACGCGATCCAACTCCGTCTGGTCGGGCGAAAGCCTGACCAGCCTCCGCAGCAGCGGCACCGAGACCAGGGGATCCTCGATATAGTCGGAAAAGTCGTGGGTGTTGGGTTGGCGCACGACCGACGTCGCGATAGGAACATAGGACAGCTCGAAGGACTCTCGCGGAATCCAGGAAGTGTCGTTGGGCGGATCGAACTTCCGGAACCAGGTAAAGACGTCGAGCTCGTGTCGGACGTTGACGAACAGGTTGGTGCATCCGCCCGTCCCCGGCCGGACCACAGATCCGTACGGATGCTGCTGCCCCGTCAACGAGCACATCAGCCTCGAGACGTTGGCAATCATCCAGATCGACGAGAGCCGGTGAGTCACGAGGTCGAGGCCCGGCAGACCGTCGCTGAAGCTGGAATTCTCGCGGTAGAGCAGGTCGAGCGTATCGTGGACGACGGCCGTCCCCAGAGAGTGGGCGACCACATGAACCTTCCGCGTCGGGTAATCGGCGATGACCCGGCCGAGGCGCCGACCGACTTCCAGCCGAACGCGGGCGCCGAGCAGAGTCGTATAGAGAATCACGTCGAGGAGATGCGTGTAGAGAAACTCATCCCGGCCGAACTTGCGTTCGATGTTGGCCAGCTTGAGCACGAGCCCGGCTCCCCTGCCCGTCAGTGCGGCGAACTTTTCGAGCCGCTGATAGACGGGAATCGCCCTGCGCGCCATTCGCTCGCGCGCCTCGTCGAAGAAGCGGTCGTAGTTGATTTCCTCGACGATGACGAGGTTTTCGATCTTTTTCTTTTCGAACCCGCGATAACGCCGCATGGCTGCGTTTACTGAATCGACGAATTGCGCGCGGAATCTGCCGGGCGTGTGCTTGCCCATACCGTGAACGAGAACGACAACATGCTTTTCCGCTGGCATACCGTGGCCTCCTCGGGACGCTCGATCTATCATGGACAGACTTCTGAGCCTCTGGGGGAATTGACGATGATGCGAGCGACTTTGTTACTGCCAGCCGCGTTACTCGGCACCAGCCTTGCGCTACTGGCCAGCACGGCATCTGCCGACTCGAGCTACGCCGAGGACCGCGCAGAGATAGAAAACTTACAAGCGCGATACATGTTCGCGCTCGACTTTCGAGACCCTGCAGAGTACGCAGCGACGTTTACCGAGAACGGCGTGCTCGATTACGGCGCCGGCAAGATTCAGGGTCGAGAGGCCATCGCCGCAATGGTTGCCGGAATGCGCGAGGGCGATGCTCAGCAACGGGCAGCGGATACTTCGGGCTTGAGACCCGCCGCCGGCCGCCACAACATCGCCAACATCGTGATCGAGATCGACGGTGATCGCGCGACCAGCACGGCGTACTGGTTCCACATGGGCAATGACAATCCGGAGCGAGGCGCCCAGCTCAACTCCTTCGGCCATTACGAAGACGAGCTGGTTCGCGTCGATGGCAAGTGGCTCTTCAGCCTGCGCAAGATCTACAACGAGCAGGTTGCCGAGTGGTCCGCGTCCAGTGCCGAAAATCCTGTCGTCGCTCCAGGCGACGGTCCCGGCCTGCGGCAACCGTAGTCGCCTGAAACAACCGGGCTGATTGGCGCAGACGACTCCAGGCAATCAGCAAGGCTACTCGCAGCCCGCTGCGCTGTCCCGGCTGATCTCGCAGCTCGGCGACTGCCCCGTGCCGCTGCGCAGCCGATCGATCAGCCAGTCGGCAACTTCGAGCATTCGCTCCTGGGAGCCGGCCATGGCTGGCGAGGTCTTGTAGATACCACCGATAACCATTGTCGGCGTTGCGTCGATCTGAGCCTCGGCCGCGCTGAAACGAGCGAGCCGCAGGAGGTCGTCGACGCGTTCGGAGTCGAAGGTGGCATCGAACCTCTCGGGGTCGATGCCGAGTTCGAAGAAAAGCTCCTGAATGGCAGCTCGCGTATCGAGATAGTTGCCGTTCTCGTGAATTGCCGCGAAAAACGCGTCGCTTACCGGAGCCGATACACCGAGAAGACTGGCTGTATAGAACGCCCTGGCATGCAGCTCTGCATACTCGTTCCAGACGACCGGTACCCGTGTGGCGTCGACCGACGCCGGATCGACACGCGCAATCCAATCCGAAAGAGCCGACTCGAGCTCGTAACAGTGCAGACAGCTCCACATGAAGTAGACCCATGCGGAAATTCGATCGCCCAGATCCGCGAACCGGCCGGCCTCCGGAAGCGCCACGAAGTGTTCGCCCTCGGTAAACGGCTGGGCCAGCAGCGAACCGGCTTCGGGCCCGTTGCTCACCGCGGTGTCCGAGAACGTATCCTCGGGCAGCAACTCCGGCGCGCGCGGAGTGGTCGCAAAGACGAACAGCAGCGCAACGGCCGCCATCGCTGCGACCCCGCCCACGAGCTGCCACGTGAACGGCGACTCGCGCCTCGCGCTCGGCGCAGGGTCCGCCGGAACATTGGCGAGAATCGATCGCAGCAGACCTTCGGACGGCTTTTCCGAAGTCTCGTTCAGCAGCAGCCGCTCGGCGGACACGTCGCTGAAACAGCCTGGGCAGTCGGCCAGATGAGCGTCGAACTTCGACCGCTCGGCCGGGCTCAATACGCTCAATCGGTGTTCATCCAACACTCGTTGAACATCACTACAGTTCATTGCGGTTCACCGTGGTGTTTATGGGTTCTGATCGTGGGGCGTCTATGTCGAGCAGCCTGGAAAGGCGCCGACGGGCGCGATGCAGACGGGCACTGAGCACATTCCGACTCTTGCCCGTGATCTGCTCGAGCTCGGCCAGGCCGTAGCCTTCGGCATGCAGGCCGAGCAGCGCTCTCTGCTCCGTGCTCAGGCGTTGCCAGGCGGCCGACAGGCGTCGCTGATTCAGCGCCGCCTCGGTCAGTGCCTCGGGTCCGGGG
>JASFSD010000127.1:0-6952 GCA_050114575.1 Gammaproteobacteria bacterium
TGTCCTGCCTGGACTCGTTGCCTTGCCTGGACTCGTTGCCTTGCCTGGACTCGTTGCCTTGCTTTGACTCGTTGCCCGGCATTGACTCGTTGCCTTGCTTTGACTCGTTGCCCTTGTTGGACTCGTTCCCTTGCTTGCGCTCGGCTTCTGCCGCCTGATTCCGTGGCTTGCCCGACTGCGACTTCTTAGCCTGTGAGCCTGAGCCGCGTCCCCGACGACTGCGCGGCTTGCGGCTGCGCTTGGAGCCGCCTTCCTGGCCACCTGTCTGACCGGTTTCCTGCTTGCCATCGGTATCGCTGCCGGCGCGTCCGCCGCCACGTCCGCCGCGGCTGCGCGACTTGCGCTTCGAGCCCTGTCCACGCCGTGTTCCCTGCTCCGGACGACGACCGGCTTTCTTGCTTCGGCGTTTGGGCTGCCCGCGGCTGCGCGAGTCGTCCTTGCGTTCATCGCTGTCCGACCCGCCGCCGAACAGGCCCAGGATTCGGGCGAGCAGCGAAGGTTTCTTCTTGGCTCGGGCCTGATTCTTCTTGGGCTTGGGCTTGGGCTTGGGCGCGGGGGCCGGCGCTTCCGGCAGAACCTCGGCAACGGCCGGTGTCTCCGACTTTGGTGCCGGTTTCGACTCTTCGAACTTGGCACCGAGATCTTCTTTCGGCTGCACCAGATCGTAGCTCGCGCCGAGGTTTTCGGGGTTCTGCGTTTCGTCGTCGCGGACACGGCGGATCGAGTAGTTGGGCGTCTCGAGCTCGGGATCGCTGACGATCACCATGTCCACGCCATTGGACTGCTGTATGTCCTGCACCCAGTCGCGCTTTTCGTTCAGAATGTAGTTGCCGACCTCGATAGGCACGAGCGCGATGACCTTGGAAGTGCGCTCCTTGCGGGCTTCCTCGCCTACCAGGCGCAGCACGGCCAGCGCCAGTGATTCGACGCCCCTGACCACGCCGTTGCCGCTGCAGCGCGGACACACGAGCTGGGTCGACTCTTCCAGCGACGGCCGCAACCGTTGCCGCGACATCTCCAGCAGCCCGAATCGGGAAATCTTGGTGATCTGGATGCGCGCCCGGTCCGTGCGCACAGCCTCTCGCAAGCGGTTCTCGACTTCGCGCTGATTACGGTGCGGGCCCATATCGATGAAGTCGACGACGACGAGGCCGCCGAGGTCGCGGATGCGCAGCTGGCGTCCGATCTCATCGGCTGCCTCGAGGTTTGTCGTCAGCGCCGTTTGCTCGATGTCCTCGCCCTTGGTCGAGCGGGCCGAGTTGATGTCGATGGCTGTCAGGGCTTCGGTGTGATCGATGACGATACTGCCACCCGATGGCAAAGACACGCTGTGAGCGTAGGCCGACTCGATCTGGCTTTCGATCTGGAACCGCGTGAACAGCGGGACGCCGATGTCGTCGTAGAGCTTCAGCTTGCGCATGCTTTCGGGCATGACGCGGGACATGAAGTCCTCGGCATCCTTATAGACATCGGCATCGTCGATCAGGATTTCGCCGATCTCCTGGCTGAAGTAATCCCGCAGCGCGCGAACGATGGCATTGCCTTCCTGATATATGAGAAACGGTGCCGGGCGCGAAACCACGACGCCCTTGATCGCCTCCCAGACCTTGAGCAGATAATCGAGGTCCCACTTGAGCTCCTCGATATCACGGCCAACGCCGGCCGTGCGAACGATGCAGCCCATGTTGTCGGGCGGGTTGAGCTCCTCGAGCGATTCGCGAACGAAATCGCGATCTTCGCCCGTGATCCGGCGCGAAACACCTCCGGCGCGCGGGTTGTTCGGCATCAGGACCAGGAACCGGCCGGCCAGGCTGACGAACGTGGTCAGCGCGGCACCCTTGTTGCCACGCTCCTCCTTCTCGACCTGGACGACGATCTCCTGCCCTTCTTTGAGGACATCCTTGATGTTGATGCGGGAGTCGGGGGCGGGCTCGTTGACGAAGTACTCGCTCGAGATCTCCTTGAGCGGCAGGAACCCATGGCGCTCGGCGCCGTAATCGATGAATGCCGCTTCGAGGCTCGGCTCGATGCGGGTTATTCGACCTTTATAGATGTTGGCTTTGCGTTGCTCTCGGGATGGAACCTCGATATCAAGATCGTAAAGCTGCTGGCCATCGACCATGGCCACTCGCAACTCTTCTCGTTGAGTTGCATTGACTAACATTCGCTTCATAGAAATTTGGCCCTTCGGCGGCAAGCCCGGGGCATGGCGCGACGGTTGTGCACGGCGCAGGAACTCGATCGAACGCGACTTGCGAGTTATCGGTCTGATGGCGGTCGAGAGTCATTTGCTGGCCAGATTCGCGGCGTTGGTATCCAGGTTGCCGCCTGAAACTTCAGGATTAACGGGGCCGCTCCAAAAGCATTGAGCGGCTTGAAAACTCTGCTGGAATACGCGCACTTAGCGCCTTACTCCACCTATTTACTATAACATAGCTCCTTTCCCGGTTCCGTAAGGCGTGCGATTGACCGAGAAGCTCCGAAGCCAGCAGGTCAGCCACTCCGAGATCGACGAGGATCTGGCCGGGCAGCGTCTCGATAACTACCTGCTGACCCGTCTCAAGGGTGTTCCGCGCAGCCACGTCTACCGGCTGATTCGCTCGGGGCAGGTGAGGGTCAACTCGGGACGGGTTCAGCCGAAGTATCGGCTCAAGGCCGGCGATTCCGTGCGCGTGCCGCCCGTCCGACGGCGCGAGCCGCAGCATGTGACCGGGTCCGGACGCGGGCTGGACTGGCTCGCCGAGCGAATTATCTACGAAGACAACCGCTTGCTGGTTGTCGACAAGCCGTCGGGGCTTGCCGTGCATGGCGGCAGTGGTCTCGAATTCGGCCTCATCGAGGGACTGCGCAGCCTCAGGCCGTCGTCGAAGACGCTGGAGCTCGTGCATCGGCTCGATCGCGGAACCTCGGGTTGCCTGCTCGTTGCCAAGCGGCGCAGCGCATTGCGCCAACTGCACGCGCTGATCCGCGAGGGTGCGGTGACCAAGCGTTATCTCGCGCTGGTCCGGGGGCGCTGGGAACATGGCGAGGTCGAGATCCATACTCCGCTGACAGTAGCGCGAGACGGTGGCGGCGCCCGAGTGCGTCCCGATGCCAGCGGCAAGCCGTCGGTCTCGATCTTCAGGCTCGTCAATCAATTCGGCTCGAGGGCCTCGCTCGTCGAAGTCGAACTGAAGACCGGCCGCACGCATCAGATCCGCGTCCACGCGGCGTCCGCAGGCCACCCGGTTGCCGGCGACGATCGCTACGGTGACCCACAGTTCAATACCGCCTGCAGGGCCGATGGGCTCAAGCGCATCTTTCTGCACGCACAGCTCATCGAGTTCGTCTGGCCCGAGACCGGCGAGGAGTTCATTGTCAGCACGCCGCTGCCGGACGAGCTGAACGAGTTTCTGGATCGGCTGGCTCCGGGGCGTTCCTAGGCGGTCGAAGGCGAGCCGCCTGTGGCGGCGAGCGGATCCAGGCCCGCATTGCGCAGTGCTGCCGTCAGCCAGATCAGAGGCAGGCCGATCAGGGCCGTCGGATCACTCGATTCGATCGCCTCGAACAACGCGACGCCAAGGCCTTCGGCCTTGAATCCACCCGCGCAGTCGTAGGCCGGTTCCAGTGTCAGGTAGCGATCGAGCGCAGCCCGCGGCAGCCGGGCGAATTTCACTCGCGTCAGGTCGATGTGCTCCTGAGCGTTGCCTCCGTTCTCGACGACGCAGACCGCCGTATGAAACAGAACCTCGCGGCCCTGGAACGCTTGCAGCTGCTCCAGCGCTTTGGCGTGACTCCCGGGCTTGCCGAGCGGCTGGTCGTCGAGCGCGGCGACCTGATCGGAGCCGATGACAACGCCGTTCGCGGGTATCGCCAGCGCCTTGGCGCGGGCCAGCCGGGCTGCCAGCTCGGCTGGAGTCTCGTCGCGCCGGGGAGTCTCGTCGATGTCGGGCTTCGCCGTGTCGAACGCAAGGCCCAGGCGGCCGAGCAATTCGCGCCGATAAGGCGAGGTGGAGGCCAGGATAAGCCGTTTCCCGGCACCGGTATTGCTGCTCAAAATCGATGTAACTCCCGGTTTTGACTGTAGAAAGTCATGCGCCTATCATAGATCGCTTATGTCCGGCGCACTGCACTCGTGGTACAGTTTGCCTGATCTCAGGTCGCTGGCCGAGCGTGGCGCCGTGCTTGAGGGTGAGCTCGAGCTGGCGAAACTTGTGCGGCTCAGGGACTTGCTCAACTCGAGCGAAGGGCACGCGTGGGGGCAGCTGAGTTTTCGCCTGCACAACGGCGACATGCTGGTCATGGCGCTCAAGTGTGAGGCTAGGCTTGAGCTCGTGTGCCAGCGTTGCCTGGAGCCGGTCGCTCACGAGGTTTGCGAACAGGTCGATTTCGCCGTGGCAGAGAACGAGGATTCACTCGCTCTGCTGCCGCAGGGAATGGACCTGATTGCGCTCGAAGGCGATCGTTTGCAGCCCGCTGCATTGATCGAGGACGAATTGATCGTCTCGTTGCCGTTGGTTCCAAAACACGGCGACGAGAACATTGAGGAGACAAATAATGGCTGTCCAAAAGAGCCGTAAGACACCTTCGCGTCGAAACATGCGGCGGTCGCATGACTCGCTGAAGGGGCCGACTCTGTCCGTTGATTCGGCAACCGGTGAGACGCATCGTCGTCACCACGTGACTGCGGACGGTTTCTACCGCGGCCGCCGCGTCATCGAAGTCACCCAGGATACCGACGAAGAGTAACCCGGTGCCGATTTCAGCGTTGTTGCTGCCAGCCGCTCCGAAATCCTGACCGACCCGTCGCCGTTCCTCTGACAAAACAATGAGTGGCAAGGTTACGATCGCGCTCGACGCCATGGGCGGGGACCGCGGGCCGGACGTCGTGGTCCCGGCTGCTCTGGCAATCCTCGAGCGCGACGATTCCGTCAATCTCGTTCTCGTCGGTCTGCCCGAGATCCTCGAGGAGGCGGAGCGATCGGCCGACGGGCGGATGGGGTCGCGCCTGCGATTCCAGACGGCATCGGAAGTCGTCGCAATGGACGAGCTGCCGGCCGATGCGCTGCGCCACAAGAAGGACTCTTCGCTCAGGGTTGCCATATCGCTCGTCAAGGAAGGCGAAGCCGATGCCTGCGTCAGCTCGGGTAATACGGGCGCGCTCGTGGCTACGGCGCGTTACGTGCTGAAGATGGTGCCGGGGATCGATCGTCCGGCGATCATTTCCGCGGTGCCGGGAATCACCGGGCCCACATTCATGCTGGACATCGGCGCCAATGTCGGTTGCACCGCCGAGCACCTGAGGCAGTTCGGTCTCATGGGGTCGGTCGTCGCGCGCGACATTCTCGACATCGAGAAGCCGAAGATCGGCGTGCTGAACATCGGTCAGGAAGACATCAAAGGCAACGAAATCGTTCGCGAGGCCGGTGCGCTGCTGGCCCAGAGCGGCCTCAACTATCAGGGTTTCGTCGAAGGGAACGGCATTTTCGAGGCCGACATCGACGTCGTCGTCAGCGATGGGTTCGTGGGTAACGTCGCCATCAAGACGATGGAAGGTGTCGGCAGTCTGTTCGGCTCGTTACTCAGGCAGGAATTCAAGCGCAACGTCCTGCGCCGGGTTCAGGGGCTCGCTGCCAATTCGGCTCTCGCAGCGCTCAAGGCTCGATTCGATCCGCGCCGTTACAACGGCGCGAGCCTGGTCGGGCTCAAGGGCGTCGTCGTCAAGAGCCATGGCGGCGCCGACAAAGTCGCGTTCGAGACGGCGGTACAGACCGCAATCGTCGAAGCACGCAAGGGAGTGCCTGTGCAAATCGGTGAGCTGCTCGAAAGCGAGCCCGCAGTCGAATGTATTCGCGCATAGCCGGTACCGGCAAATACCTGCCCGAGCGGGTCCTGACGAACTTCGATCTGGAGAAGATGGTCGAGACGTCCGACGAATGGATCCGCTCGCGGACCGGCATCGAGCGCAGACACATCGCGTCCGACGATCAGGCGACGAGCGATCTCGCGACCGAGGCGGCACGAATTGCGATGGCCGAGGCCGGGACGACAGCCGACGATATCGGTCTCATCATCGTCGGCACGACGACCCCCGACCTGATCTTTCCCAATGTGGCGTGCCTCGTTCAGCAGCGGCTCGGCATTCCAGCCGTTCCCGCCTTCAGTCTCGAGGCCGCGTGCAGTGGATTTATCTATGCGCTCGGTGTCGCCGACCAGTTCGTCCGCAGCGGCCAGTGCCAGCGGGCGCTAGTGATCGGTGCGGAGACGATGACCCGGATTATCGACTGGACCGACCGCGAGACCTGCGTTCTGTTCGGCGACGGTGCCGGCGCCGTCGTGCTGGAAGCTGCGGACGAACCGGGCATTATGTATTCGAAGCTCTGCGCCGACGGCCGGTTCAAGGACCTCCTCTACGCTTCGCGAGGCGTCTCGGCGCGGCCGAAGGACACGAGCGACAGTGTGCTGCGGATGAAGGGTAACGAGGTGTTTCGGGTGGCGGTCAAGACGCTCGAGACCATCGTCGACGAGGTCGTCGAGGCGAACGGGCTCAGCAAGGGCGAGATCGACTGGCTCATACCGCACCAGGCCAACATCCGCATCATCGAAGCGACGGCGCGGCGATTGCAGCTGCCGATGGACCGTGTCGTGCTGACGGTACAGGAGCACGGCAATACGTCGGCTGCCTCTGTGCCGATGGCGCTCGATACGGCGGTCCGCGATGGCCGCATCAAGCGTGGGGACCTGCTGTTGCTGGAGGCTTTCGGCGGCGGTTTTACCTGGGGCGCGAGCCTGGTCCGTTACTGACTGATCGAGGACGGCGCCGGGTGACGACAGTGGCTGTCGGCGGCGCCGGTTCCACATATAATGGTCCGATGCGATTACGAGCTTCATTGTCCATCGCGCTGTTATTGCTGGCTTCAGCAGCCGGAGCGCGCGAGTACGAGTTGACCCCGGGCAGCGACGTCATCGGCGA
>JASFSD010000128.1:0-6872 GCA_050114575.1 Gammaproteobacteria bacterium
TGGCCAACGACGAGGGGTTCGGCAGAACGGGGCCGACGGAGCTCAGGCAGTGGAACGACACGGCACCTGAGATTGCCATCGGCATGGAGGGCTCGCCCGGGCATCAGGCGGCCGGGCTGGTGCCCGAGCGTTACCCGAAACGACCCTTGCTGCGGGGCAACTATCCATGGATACCGACACGCGGCGGCTTCGACATCATGACGGCCGAGTTGGGTGGTGTCTGGGATTCGATGCTGGGCGAAGGGCGTCGATGGTGGATCACCGGGACGTCCGATTCTCACCGGCACTGGTCCGAAGGCGGCAACGACTTCTGGCCCGGCGAGTATTCGAAGACCTACGTCTATGCCAATAAGACCTATAGCGACATTCTGCAGTCGTTGCGTGAGGGGCGAGTCTTCGTGACCACGGGAGACCTGATTTCGGAGCTCGAGTTCACGGTGGGAGCCGACGGAGCTGAGGCGTCCATCGGCGAGACGCTGGAGATCGTCGGGGCGTCAAATGTTCAAGTGACGATTCGATTGCGTGATCCTTCGGCCGCAAATGGCAACGGTGAAGACCCGTCCGTGGCACGAGTGGATCTCATCACCGGCAACGTCGATCCGGCACTGATCGAGGCGGCAGGGGACATCAATCCGAGCACGAGTGTCGTGCACCGGTTCACGGCAGCGGATTGGGTCCGTGACGGCGACTACCTGTTTATGACACACGAGTTTTCGGAGGTGCGCGATGCGATGTACGTGCGTGTGCGTGGCACCAGCACCGCGGAGCTCGAGCCCGAGCCGGACGTGATCGATGAAGACCCGTGGCAGGATCTCTGGTTCTATTCGAACCCGGTTTTCGTGCTCGTCGCCTCGGAGTAGGTAGGCGCGACGCGCGCAGAGGCCTACTGCGTCAGGCTCTGAACGGCGAGCCGCGTGAAGGTCTCCGCGTCCATGAATCCGCCGCCCATGGCCGCGTCCCATTCTGACGTCACCCCGGCGGCCACGATCTGATCGGCATTCATACCCTGGTTGATCAACGACTGAAAGCGCCCGCGTATGGTCTTGAGAATGCCAATCCACTTCTCGAGATCGACCTTGCCGGCCAGCTGACCATGGCCGGGGATGATTCGTGTCGAGCTGTCGGACATCGCGATCACCATCTCGCCCGCGGCGATCAGGCCATCGAATGAGCCTGCGCTGTCCATGTCGATGAAGGGATAGACGCCATTGAAGAACGTGTCGCCCATATGAAAGGCGTTCAGATTCTTGAAATGGACGATAGTATCGCCGTCCGTGTGCGCGGGATCAACGTGGATCAGGTCGACATCGTCGCCGTTCCAGTGAAAGTTGATTCGGTCGGGAAAAGTAACTTTCGGGAATCCGGCCGGGTCGGCATCGTCGGCCGTTGCCAGCCTGACGCGCACTTTCGTGTGCGCCATGATCATGGCGCCGGCGTTGCCGAAATTGGCGTTGCCGCCCGTGTGGTCGCCGTGCCAGTGGGTATTGACGACGAACGCGATGTCGCCACCGTCTGCGTCGTCGACGGCATCCTGAATCTTATCGGTCAGCGGAGCGTACTGCGTGTCGATAATCATCGCACCATCCTCGCCGACGCTGAGGCCGATGTTGCCGCCCTGCCCGACGAGCATGTAGAGGTCGTTGGCCACCGGAATGGTTTCGATTTCGACATCCGAAAAATCCTGGGCCTGAATCGCGGAGCTTGCGAGGCAAACCAGGGCGAAAAGGGCAGTTCTGACCGTTACCTGCATGGTTCGAATCCTGATGGCTTGGACGAAAGGATTATACAAAGTCGGCGCCTGCGCGCTTCAGCGCAGCCTCCGTACGCCGATAGCCGGTCTCTATGAGCTCGCGGGCTCGATGAAACTCGAGGAATGTGCAGAGGTTTTCCGGCAACTGAACTTCGAGATCCGCTCCGTAAACTGCGAGCTTCATGTGGGCAATCGTTCGCTGCATGGTGTCGATCGACTGGAGCGCGATCTCTATGGCATTGAGCGATTCCGGTTCATCGTTCGACTTCCCGGGTATGAGGTTGTCCACGAAGCGGGCGATCCTTTCGCGGATGTTGTCGGATTCCGATTCCGATTCCGATTCCGATTCCGATTCCGATTCCGAGTCCGAGTCCGAGACCAAGCCGGAGCCGGACTTGTGCCGCTCGTCTTCGGAGTCGCGATCCCGGTCGATTTCCTCGGTTGGGCCGTCGAGGCGTACTGCGATCGTCCGGTGCGTGCCGGCATTCAGCGTCGGTGCGACCGGCACGGGATTGATCAGGCCGCCGTCTACAAGAACCTGTTCGTCGCGCTCGACCGGAGCGAAGATCAGTGGCATGGCGATAGATGCTTTGATCGCTTCGAACAGGGAACCGCGATTGAACCAGACTTCGCGTCCCTCGTTGATCTCCGTGGCCACCGCAGTAAAGCCGATATCGAGTGTTTCGATGTCGCGATCGCCAATCATATCTTGCAGCGCCGACAGGATCTTCTTGCTGCTGAATACGGCCCCGGAGCTGAACTTCCATTCGAGCAGGCGGAGGACGTCCGACCGGGAGAGCTCCGTGACCCAGCTGGCGTAGGTGTCCAGCTCCCCGGCCGCGTAGATGCCGCCGATCAGGGCGCCGATCGAGCTGCCCGAAATATACGAAATCTCGAATCCGTGCTCCTCTAGGCAACGGATCGCGCCGATATGCGCGAGGCCTCTGGCGCCGCCGCTGCCGAGCACGAGCGATATTTTTTTGTCGGAAATGACCGAGCCCTCCCGTCTTTGGCAATGAGATTACTCGAATCGGTCCTGAGATTGCATGAACCGGGCTCCGAAGAGGGCCCGAGGTGTTACTCTCTCCCGACGGGTTTCTTGGGGGGAGATCAGTGTCATCGAATTATCCGAATTCGCCGGTTGTTACCGGCCGGCAGATGCTTCCGCTCCTAATCGCCCTGGTTTCGAGCGCTCTGTCGGCAGCAGGCGTAGGGGGCGAGCTGGACCGCGGCGTACCCGAGGCGCTCGGCGTATCGAGTGAACGGCTCGAGCGTTTGAGCGAGACGCTCTCTGCCTACGTCGACCGTGAGCAGGTGGCGGGCTCGGTTACCCTGGTCGCGCGCCATGGCCAGATCGCCTATCTCGAGGCAATTGGTGAGCGTGACCGCGAGTCGCGATCACCGATGCGCACGGACACGATTTTTCGCATCGCATCCCAGAGTAAGGCGATCGTTTCTACAGCGGCGATGATTCTGCAGGAAGAAGGCCGGCTGCTGATTACCGACCCGGTCGGAAATTATCTGCCCGAATTCGCGGAAACCCTGGTTGCCGAGGCACGGGGCTCAAGCTATGTCGTTGTCCCGGCGCGAAGGCCGATCACAGTCCGCGATCTATTGACCCATACTTCGGGTTTCGACTACGGGATGGGTGTCGCCGCCGACGCATGGGAAGCCGCCGGGATTCAGGGCTACTACTTTTCCGATCGAAACGAGCCGATTCGCGAGACCGTCGCCCGCATGGCGAGTCTGCCGGCCAGCGCTCATCCCGGCGAGCAGTGGATCTATGGTTACAGCATCGACATACTCGGTGCCGTGGTCGAGGCGGCCGCGGGAATGCCGCTCGACGAATTCCTCCAGGAGCGATTGTTCGATCCGCTCGGCATGGTGGACACGTTCTTTTATCTGCCGCGCGATCGGCGCGAACGGCTGGCCACCGTCTACGGCATCTTCGACGGCAATCTCGAGCGCGCGCCCGACGAGGGCTCGGCCGGGCAGGGTGCCTTCGTCGACGGGCCGCGACGGAGCTTTTCCGGTGGCGCCGGCCTCTTGTCGACGGCCACCGATTACGCCCGCTTCCTGCAGATGATACTGAACGGCGGCGAGCTCGACGGCGTGCGAGTCCTGAGTCCGAAGACGGTCGAGCTCATGGGCGTCAGTCATCTCGGCGACATTCCGTTCAACCCGGGCAGTGGTTTCGGGCTCGGCTTCAGCGTGCTCGAGGACGTCGGTGCGCGGGGCACGCCGGGATCGGTCGGCGAGCTCGGCTGGGGTGGTGCTTACCACAGCACCTACTGGGTCGATCCCGTCGAAGAGCTCGTCGTGGTGCATCTGACCCAGCTTGTTCCCGTCGGTGACATCGACGATCAGGCCAAGGTTCGAACGCTCGTCTATCAGGCCATCGTCGAATGAGACCGCTCGGACTGTCGGCGAGCCGATCTCGTGCCGGGGGTGGCACACGGTGTTCAGGTTGGCGGCATTCTTTTCACCCGTCTCGTCCACGGGCTTTGCCATCGGCGCGAGCCTGCGGACGGGTTTGTCGGTCGAAACGGCCGTCTCCGTCAGCAGCGCCGGTCGCAACAACATGCCCGCTTTTGGCGACGCTTACTCGACCGACGAGTTGTACGACGTTGCCACATTTATCGTCGAGCGGTTGGTGGTCGATTAGCCGCCCGGAATCTCGATGAGCCTGCTGCTCGAACCAGACAAGAGAGGGGGAGTTTGAAGATGTCTCGAATTGCACGGACCGTGGGCCTGGCGCTTGCCTCGTTCTTCTTATTGCCGGTTGCCCATGCGCAGTCGTCGGGCGAGCGGGCGCTGCCGCCCGACGTCAATCCCGAGTCGTTGTCTCGGCTGCCGGCACTGACCCGCGAAGCCCTCGACACCGAGGGCAGGGCCGCCTGGGATCTCGTGGTCGGCGACGGTCCGCGTCCGCTGACCGGGCCTGCCGCTGTCTCCATGCACAGCCCGAAAGTGGCCGAGGCGTTCCATTTGCTCAATCAATACCTGCGCTTCAACGGTGTGCTCGAGCCGCGCGATTACGAGGTCGCGATTCTGCAGGCAGCCTGGGAGTTCGAGCAGGCGTACGAGTGGTCGGCGCACGAGCGTGCAGCCCGCGGCCTCGGAATTCCGGATGCCGTCATCGATGCGATCAAGCACGACCGCCCAGTCGACGGCATCGGCGGCAAGGACGAGCTGATCCTCCGCTTCGCCCGCGCACTGCTGCGCGACCACGAGGTCGACTCGGCGCTCTACGCAGACATCGTCGCCGAGTTCGGGCAACGCGGCATGGTCGATCTCGCGACGATCATGGGCGACTACATCATGGTCGGCTTCGTGCTGACGGCAGCGAACCAGCATCTCCCGGCGAATCTGCCGAACACGCTGCCGCCGCGCTGAACTCGTAAGACGCGCCTGGATGAAGAACTGCCGCCATTATGGGGCGCTCTCGCTCCTGCTCAGTCTGGTCGCCGCGGGCGGCGCGTGGGCTCAGCGAGGCGAATTCGAGTTCGCCGACGTCGATCACGAGCGGCTGCTTCGCGCCGATCGCGAACCCGAAAACTGGATGACCTGGGGGCGAACGTACACCGAGCAGCGCTTCAGCCCGCTCGATCGGATCAACGACGAGAACGTCGACGAGCTCGGCCTCGCCTGGTATTTCGATCTCGGCACGGATCGGGCGATCGAGGGCACGCCACTTGTCGTCGACGGCATCATGTATCTGACCAGCGCCTGGTCTGTGACCTACGCGCTCGATGCGGCAACCGGTGAGCGTATCTGGTCCTACGATCCCGAGGTGCCGCCAGAGTGGGGCGGCAACTCCTGCTGTGGTGTGGGCAGTCGGGGTCTCGCCGCCTGGGAAGGCAAGATCGTCATTGCCACGCTGGACGGACGGCTGATCGCGCTCGATGCGGCGAGCGGCGAGCCGATCTGGAGCACGCAGACGTTCAGCAAGGACTGGCCTTACGCGATAACGGGCGCGCCGCGGGTTTTCGATGGTCGCGTCCTGATCGGAAACGGCGGCGCCGAGCTCGGCGTGCGTGGCTACGTCACGGCATACGACGTCGATTCTGGCAGCCAGCTTTGGCGCTTCTACACGGTGCCCGGCAACCCGGCCGATGGCTTCGAATCGGGCGCCATGGCAATGGCGGCCGAGACCTGGAACGGCGAGTGGTGGAAGTGGGGCGGTGGCGGCACGGTCTGGGACTCGATCGTCTATGACCCCGAGCTCGATTACATCTATGTAGGCGTAGGCAACGGGTCGCCCTGGGTGCAGGCCTATCGCAGCCCCGGCGGCGGCGATAATCTGTTTCTCGCGTCGATCGTCGCGGTGAAAGCCGCAACCGGCGAATACGTCTGGCACTATCAGCAGGCGCCCGGCGAGCAGTGGGACTTCACGGCCACGCAGCCGATG
Organism: Gammaproteobacteria bacterium; assembly: GCA_050114575.1. GTDB lineage: Bacteria > Pseudomonadota > Gammaproteobacteria > Steroidobacterales > Rariloculaceae > DATCZB01. Next base: position 6,162 of record JASFSD010000128.1, read on the forward strand.
ATTCTCGCCGACCTGACGATCGACGGGCGCGAGCGGCAGATCCTCATGCAGGCTCCCAAGAACGCCTTCTTCTACGTGCTCGATCGGGTGACGGGTGAGCTGATCTCGGCCGAGGAATTCGCGCCCAATTTCTGGGCCAGCCACGTCGATCTCGCGACCGGGCGACCCGTCATCAACCCGGCGGCCTATTACGACACGGAACCCGTGCTCATGACGCCCGCCCCTCCGGGCGCGCACAACTGGCAGCCGATGTCGTACAGCCCGTTGACGGGGCTCGTTTACTTCCCGGCGCAGGAAGTGTGGATGCCGTATGCGCGTGATCCGAATTTTCCGGTGGATGAGCCGCGCGGCTTTCGGATCGGCAACGGCTGGGGCGGCGCACTCGGTGAAGCCGGCATGCAGGCCATGGCGATCGCCGGCCAGCGGGCCCGTGGTTGGCTCACGGCCTGGGATCCCGTCCGACAACGTGAAGCCTGGCGTGTCGATTACTCCGGCACGGGATCGGGCGGTGTGCTCGCGACGGCAGGGAATCTCGTCATCCAAGGCACGGTAGACGACACGGTGGCCGTCTATCGGGCCGACGACGGCACCAAGCTATGGGAGGCGCTGGTCAATACGGAGCCGGCTGCCGGGCCGATCAGCTATGCCGTTGACGGTGAGCAGTACATTGCAATCAACGCCGGCATGCATGGCATGGCACGCGGCGGCTTC
>JASFSD010000129.1:0-6868 GCA_050114575.1 Gammaproteobacteria bacterium
AGATCTGGCGAAGGCCGAGAGCAACGACAACCCGGTCTACTACGTTCAGTACGCGCATGCCCGTGTCGCGAGCATGCTGGATCGGCCGGAAAGCGCCCGCCCGAATGCCTCCGAGGTTGATCTCGGGAAGCTGTCGACCGACGCGGAGCGCGACCTCATGCGTCTGCTCGGCCGCTATCCCGAGGTCGTGGAGCTCGCAGCAAACTCACGCGCACCACAGCATGTCGTGCACTATCTGAGGGATCTCGCTGCGGTGTTCCATGCGTACTACAATGCACATAGGGTTCTGGTAGACGACGCCGGACTGCGCGACGCGCGGGTCATGCTGGCCACCGCAACTCAGCAGGTCATCCGCAACGGTCTCGGCCTGCTGGGAGTTTCGGCTCCGGATAAAATGTAGCGAGGTCGAATGGCATCGACGAAGCGCAAGCGGCGCGAACAGCTGCCCGGCTGGGCGTGGATGTTGTTCGGCCTGTGTATCGGGCTCGGTGTTGCACTCTTCGTTTATCTTCAGTCCAACGAATTGAGGCTTTCCGATTCGCTGCGCGAGCTCACCAGCGGAATGCCGCCGGACGATCGCGAGCAGAGTTCCGCCGCCGAGACGGCTCAGCCGGCGGTCTCGAGCGAGGACCTGCCAGCCACCGCAGACGGCGACCGCAGTGGAGCTGGCGCCGGGGCTGCAGGGGACTCTGACGAGCCGGGGCTTTCCTTCTATACGAGGCTTCGCGAATCCGAGGTCATCGTGCCTGGCTCGGCCTCGGCACCCGAGCGCGCCACTGCAGTCCGGTTACCCCAGACCCTCGAATTGCAGGCGGGATCCTTCCCGACCGAACAGGGTGCCGAATCACGGCTGGCGGCTCTGGCGCTGCTCGGCGTTGTTTCCCGGATCGATCCGGCGGTCGTAAACGGCACGATGCATTATCGTGTCATCGTCGGCCCGTTGACTGAGCGCGACGAAATCGACCGCGTTACGCGGCGTCTCGATCGAGCGGAGATAGAGTACTTCAGGCGCCAGGTAACCGCCCCCGATTGAAGTGGATCGGTAACGATACGGCTCAGTCGTCGTGGGCAGCCTGCCTGAAATCGACGCCGAGTGCCCTGAGCTTGCGATACAGGTGCGTGCGCTCCATGCCGACGCGCTTCGCGAGCTGGCCGACTTTACCGCCGCAGAGCTGTAACTGCTGTTTCAGATAGGCCCGCTCGAAGTGCTCCCGTGCCTCGCGCAACGGCATCGCCAGGAGATCCTGCTTGATCAGTGGCTCCGATTCCCCGGACTCGGCGGCCAGCTCAGACTCGACTTCGGCCAGACCGATGTCGTCCTCTCCGCCAAGCGCGAGCATTTGCTTGACGAGATGCTTCAGCTCGCGGACGTTTCCCGGCCACGGGTAATTGCGGAGCCGGTTTTGCGCTGCAATGCTGAACCGGCGAAACGGCAATCTCTCCTGCTCGACGAATTGATCGACGTAATAACGCAGGAGCTCGGGAACGTCTTCGGCATGGTCGCGCAGGGGCGGCACCCGGATGACGACCGAACCGACCATGGTCGCGAGCGGCTCGACAAAAGAGCCGTCGTTCTCGAAACCGGGCGTCGCTGTTGCGAGGATGCGGGCATCGTGCCCATCGTGCTCACGGACCGCGGCGAGCAGATCGTGCAGCCTCGACTGCACCGCCGGCGGCATGTCGTCGATTCCCCGCAAACAGAGGACACCGCCCGAGGCTCGCGCCAGCACACCGCCGTCCCGGCCATCCCCGAAGACCTGATCCAGCGTCTCTTCGTCGGTAAGTCGCGCGCAGTCCACCGACTCGAACGGCTGCCCGGACCTCTTACTCAAACCAGAGAGAAGGCGAGCCGACAATCCGCGGCCCGAGCCCGGCTCCCCGGTCAAGAGAAGGTGAGATTCGTGCTGCGCTGCTGCCTGAATCTTCTCGCGCAGCTCGCGCATCTTCTGGCTCTTGCCGACCAGGCGCCGCGAGTGCTCGCTGGTGGCAAATGCGCCGCGCGTGGATTGGCGGCCGGCGAGTGCCTTGCTCACTGTCTGCAACAGCTGGCTCAGTGAAACCGGCTTCTCGATGAAGTCCAGCGCCCCGAGCCGGGTTGCCTCCACGGCCGTGTCCACTGTGCCGTGTCCCGACATCATGACGACGGGGCCCAGAGAGCCGCCGTCGGCCCACTCCTTCAGCAGCGAGATGCCGTCCGTATCCGGCATCCAGATATCCAGCAGGGTCAGATCGAAGTCGCCGGCCCGGCGAGCCGCACGCGCGTGCGCCGCGTCCTCGGCAGTGGTCACGTCGTAGCCTTCCTCGCTCAGGATCTCGTCGAGCAACTCACGAATGTTTGCTTCGTCGTCTACGATCAGAATTCTCGCATCGCTCACGCTCGCTCCCTCCTGTGCCGCGCTCGCCTGCTGGTTGGCCGCCCTGTGCCGTGCAACGGTAGCAGTATACTGACCTCGGCGCCGCGCTGCGCCTTGTTCCTGGCGTGTATCTTCCCACCGTGCTCCTCGACCAGCTTGCGCACGATCGCAAGCCCGAGACCGGTACCCTTGGCCTTGCTCGTCACGTAAGGCAGAAACGCCTGGTCGATGATGTCTTCGGCGAAACCCGGGCCGTTGTCGCCGACGACAATCTCGACAACCGGGGTTTTCAGATCCTCCCGCAGACGCGTCGATATTTCGATTGTGGCGTCTTCCTGGCCTTCGACAGCCTCACTGGCATTGCGCATCAGATTATGGATAACCTGTCGCAACCGGCCGATGTCGGCTTCGACAGCGGGCAGGCTCTCGTCCAGGTTCAGCGCGATTCGAACCGGGGAAACCTGGTGCCGGTAGAGCTCGGTCACCTCGCTGATCAGCGCATTGAGATCGAGTTCCGCAAGCTCGATGTCCGGCGCTCGCGCGTACTCGCTGAAGGCATCGACCATGCTCTTCATTGCATCGACCTGCTGAATAATCGTGTGCGTGGCTCGATCCAGGAGATCCAGATCGCTTTCTCCGGCGGCGAGATAGCGCCTCCGAACCCGCTCGGCCGAGAGCTGGATCGGCGTCAGAGGGTTCTTGATCTCGTGCGCGAGCCGACGTGCGACTTCGCCCCAGGCCGCTTCCTGCTGGGCCCGAATCAACGCCGTGATGTCGTCGAACACGAGGATGTAGCCGACCCCGTGCTCCCCCTCGGTCGGCAGCTCGCTGCAGGCACAGACCAGCTCCCGGCTGCCGAGATCACCGCGCAGCGAAATCTGTTCGCGCCATTCGGTGGTTCCGTGCTCCAGATGTTGTGCGATCGCGTCCAGAAACCCGCGAATGAGCGGTCCTGCCTCGGCCAGCTGGACCAGCGACTCGCCCACGTGTTTCTCGAGCTCCACTCCGAGGATTTCTCCGGCCGCCTTGTTTGCGGTTCGAATCGCCAGGTCGGCCTCGAGCGAGACTACACCTGTCGAAAGCCGGGCGAGAATGACCTCGAGCTTGTTGCGTTCGTCCTCGAGGCGGCGCTCGGAGTCCGTCGCGTCTTCCCGCGCCAGCGCCAGCTTGCGGGTCATGTCGTTGAACGAGTTGACCAGAAACCCGATCTCGTCACCCTGAGCGATCGGCACCTTGGTGTCGTAGTCGCCGCGAGCGACCGCGCGGGTTCCTTCCATGAGCTTCTGGACCGGAAGGATCAGACGCTGTGCAACGAAGAAGGCCGTGTAGACGGCTCCGAGGATGGCGATGAGAAGGACCAGGGTCAGCGTCAGCGCGAGACTCAGCTTGAGCTCCGTCCTGACCAGGGCGAGCCTGCCGAACTGGCCCTGCCGCTCTTCGACGGATGTGATCAGCTCGTAGATGCGCGGCGGCACCGCAAACCGGCCCCGCAGGAAGTAGCTCGCGCCGATTGCGTCTTCGAAACTGACGATCGCCTGAATTTCGTTGTAGAGAACGCCCTCGGCCAGGAACTCCAGACGAACGAAAGGCAGCTCACCGAGCAGATCCGGGCTGAGCTCGGGCGGCTCTACGCCGGCCGGCAGCAGTGGAGAGGTCGCGAGAACCTCTCGGGTCTGGCTGAACAGCGTCAGCTCGAGCGCGTCGATCCCGTCTGCGATCTCGAAAAACGCCTGCTCGAGCTCGACCGGCTCGAGGCCGCTCAAGGGCGCCGCCAGAACTTCGAGCCGATTGACGCTGTCCGTCAGCCTGAGGTTGATGGCCGAACTCGTGAGCTCGAGCGCCTCGTCCAGACCGCGCCCGATATCGACCGTGAACCATTCATCGATTCCTCTTGCGATGAACGCCACGGCAAACATGTAGAGCACGATCAGCGGGACTGCAGCGACGATGCCAACCAGCGTGACGACGCGGGCCTGCAGCCTGGAACCGGGCACAAAGCGGCGATAGTCCCGCACCAGCCTGACGAGCCGCCTGCCGATCAGTGCAACCAGGACCGCGACGCCGACCGCATTGATTGAGACGATCAGAACGGCATACCTCGCGAAGTCGTCGGAGTCTTCGACGACCTGCGAGAACAAGAGCAGCCCGATCCCCCAGACCAGGACGCCGAGTACGCTCAACAGAATGAGCAGTACGCGAACTATTCGTCGTCCAAACGCCATAACAGCCAGTCGCTCGCGATGGACCAGTCCCGACGCCAGAAGGCGAGGAGCCTCAGAGGCCCTGGCAGTTCGTCCTTGTCGAGCACGGCGCGGACTCGAATGTCGTAGCGAAGGTCCCGGTCGAGCAGGTCGGCAGGCGTAACATACAGACGGTCCACTCGCCCGATGAACTCCAGCGCGCCGGCCAGCGTCACGAAGTCCTCCCGCACTCCCGTATCGATGTGGGTGACGACGTAACGATCGGTCAACGGGTAGTAGGTCAGCTGCGATCGCCTGCTGGCTTCGAACTGGACGTTGTCCCACCACAGGCGCAGGCGGTTGAGAAACTCGACCTCGACGCGAATGGTCAGCGGCAGCCGCGAGTGCAGCGCATTGGCTGCCTCGGTCGGCAGCCTCAGGTAGATGAGCGCGTCGACGTAGTAGTCCCCATCGATGAGCTCGAGGGATCCGCTTCTTACCTCGAAATGGCCCGGGTCCTCTGCCTGCGCCAGGAGACCCCCCGCCGCCACCAGCCCGAGCATGGCGATCCCCAGGCGTGCCAGGCGCAGAACAGAAAACTGCCGGGTACCAGGACCCGTCGCTCGACCAAGTCTATCGATGGCTGCCGCCCCCCTTTCTCAGGCAAGCATAATAAAAGCCGTCCGTGTTCGTCTGCCCGGGCAGCATCTGAAAGTGGTCGGCAGAGGAAATCGGTGCCAGTGCGGCATCGCCGGTCCGGGCGGCAAAAGCACCGACTGTTTCGAGGTTTTCCGCCTTGAGCACGCTGCAGGTGGCGTAAACCATCAGCCCGCCGGGCGCGAGCAGCGGCCAGAGCGCAGCCAGCATGGCCGACTGCGCGGCGGTCAGACGACCGAGGTCTTCGGCGCGACGCAGCACCTTGATGTCCGGGTGCCGGCGGATGACGCCGGTGGCGCTGCAGGGCGCATCGACGAGCACGCGATCGAAACGCCTGCCGTCGAACCAGGACCCGGGCTCGGTTGCGTCGCCGGCGACGAGCTCGGCGGCAAGCCCAAGCCGGTCGAGGTTCTGCTGAACCAGATCGAGCCGCGACGGGTCGCTGTCGAGCGCCACCAGCTCGCCCAGGTCCGGGCACCGTTCCAGCATGTGCGCTGTCTTGCCCCCCGGCGCGGCGCAGGCATCGAGGACGCGCTGACCCGGCTCGAGCTGCATCAGGCCGGCCGCGCACTGGGCCGCCGCATCCTGTACCGAGACCAGACCATCGCCGAATCCCGGGACCTCCGTAACGGGCCGCGGCTCGTCGAGCAGCACGGCGTCGGCAGAAATATCACCGGTCGTCGCCTCGATGCCGGCCTCGATGAGGAGCGCGAGATAGTCGGCCCGCGAAATGCGGGAGCGGTTCACTCGGAGCCAGAGCGGCGGTCGCTCGTTATTGGCGCTCAGGATCGATTCGAGCTCGCTCGGCCAGTCCTGCCTGATCGCGTCGATGAGCCATGCCGGATGACTGAAACGGGCGACTTCATCGGTCTCGCACTCCCTTTCCAGGTCTCCGCGCTCGCGCAGATAGCGCCTGAGGACCGCATTGACCAGGCCTCGTGCCCGGCCCAGGCCAAGGTTCTGACAGGCGGCCACAGTAGCCGAAACCGCGGCGTGATCGGGAATACGCAGAATCGCGAGCTGTGTCAGCCCGATCCTGAGCAGCGCCGCCAACTCGGAGTCGCGGCGTTTCAGCGGCCGGTCCAGCAGCTGCGCTAGCAGCCACTCGAAGCGATGGTGCCAGCGCAGCGATTCCGCGAGCAGCGACCTGAGCAGTGACAGGTCACGGCCAGCGAGCTTCGTGCTCTCGAGATCCAGTCCTGCGAGTGAGCGCCCGCGGGCGACGATCTGGGCGTTGCAGCGGGCAGCGTGCGCGCGAAGCGCCGCCCCCGCGACCTCAGCTCGGCCCGACAAAGCGGACGCCCTCGAGATCGTGCGCGGCGAGATAAGCCCTGGCGGTCATGATTCGTCCACCGGGCGGCTGGACTTGCTTCAGGCCGAGCAAACCGCTCACTGTCGCGACGGCGATGACGTCGGCGGCCTCCGAGACAACCGTGCCCGGCTCCGCAGCGACCGGCGTCTCGAGCGCCACCGCCTCCCAGACGCGCAGCCGCTTGCCTTCTGCAGTGCGTGCTTCGGCGACCGGCCACGGGTTGAACGCGCGGACCCGGCGTTCGAGTTCGGCGGCGGACCGGCTCCAGTCGAGGACGCCGTCGGACTTCTCGATTTTCGGCGCCAGACAGGCAGCGGCCTCGTCTTGTGGGGAAGGCTCGAGCGTCCCGCCGAGGATCTCTGGAA
>JASFSD010000130.1:0-6853 GCA_050114575.1 Gammaproteobacteria bacterium
GGCTTCAGCCCGCGCGCTGTCATGTTGATGATCGGCACCAACAACACGATTGCGAACAATGCCGCTGAAATTGCGGAGGGTGTCGGAGCGGTGGTGCTGCAACTCAGGCAGAGCTTTCCTGATGCCAGAATCCTGCTCCTCGGGATATTCCCTCGCGGTGCGGCCGACGATCCCGTTCGGGAGACGATCGCGTCGATCAACGAGAGCATCTCGCAGCTCGACGATGGAGAGGCCGTGCACTATCTCGACATCGGCGATGTCTTTCTCGACGCGCAGGGCAACATACCCGCCGACGTCATGAGCGATGGGTTGCACCCGGGTCCGGAAGGCTATCGACGCTGGGCGGAGGCTGTCGAGGAGCCGCTGACGGCGCTGATGTCGCGCTGACAGTCGGTTCGAGCCGGGGCCGACCGGCGCATTTTTTCTATGGAAGGTTCCTATTTATAACAAGGGGTTATCGATGAAAGTGAAAGTTCTATCTCTCCTCGGTTTGGGCATGGTTTTCAACCTGCCGCTGGCGGCACAGGAGCCGGTAGTCGGTGTTGACGACCCCGAATCGCTGTTCATGAGCGGTGGCGGCAGCCGCGAAGAGCGCCGCAACAAGGAAGCCGCACTGCACATCATGCGTGAGCTGCTGCAGTGCAACCAGTGGGATCGCGCCGATGAGTGGTTGACCGAGCGTTACATTCAGCACAATCCCAATGCCGAGTCGGGCCGGGAAGGTGTCGTTTACTACTTCACCGAAGTGATGGGACGTGAACCGACGGCAACCTGCGATGAGCTCACGACGGAGGTCGTTGCCGTCATGGCGCAGGATGATCTCGTCACGGTCATCATGCCGCGCGAGTATCCGGATCCGCGGAATCCCGGCGAGACGTATTTTACGACCTGGTTCGATACCTGGCGCTTCGTCGACGGCAAGGCTGACGAGCACTGGGATCCGGCGACGATCGCAGCGCCCTAGCAGTCGGCTCGCCGGGTCGTCGTCTCGCTGTCAGCCGACCCAGAACGAGAAATAGATATACAGGGTTGCGACCAGCCCGAGCACAACGGTGGTGGCGGCAATGTCTTTGGCATCCCAGCTCGCCCGCACGGTCTTGCGATCGAGCGACGAGAAAGTCAGGCCCTTGATCGTGTCCCGATCAGGGGCCCGGCCTGAAAGTGACGCGAGGACAATGACGACTACCGAGATCAGGAACAGGACGCCCGAGAAGTAAAGAAAGTTCATATCGCCGATCGCGGCGAGCAACGCCGGCGACTCGATCTTGCCCTCGCCGAACAGGCTCTGCAGGAGGAGCTTGCCCATGCCGAGCACGAAGCCGAGGCCGAGGCCCCAGACGGCCCCGCGATTGTTGATTCGGTCGTTGAAAAGACCCAGCAGGAACACGGCCGTGATCGGCGGCGCCAGATAACTCTGAACGTTCTGCAGATACTGGTAGAGCCCGCCTTCGGAGATGCGCGGCATGATCGGAATCCAGAGCAGGCCGAGGCCGACCACCACGAGCGTTGCCAGTCGGCCGATATGAACGTACTGGCGTTCCGTCGCTCCGGGACGCAACTTCTCGTAGATGTCGACGGTGAACAGCGTCGCCGTGGAGTTGAACAGAGACGACAGCGAGCTCATGAGCGCGGCCATGAGTCCGGCGACGACGAGTCCCCGCAAACCTGGAGGCAGGAGCGTCGTGACGAGCGCAGGGAAGACCTGGTCGCTGTTGAGCCCGCCCGCCGAATCGGTCGGTATCGCAACGAGCCCGCGCGCACTCAGGGCGGCGCCGATCAGTCCCGGAACGAGAAATATGAGTATCGGCCAGACCTTGAGGAATGCGCCCCAGAGCGCCCCGCGCCGCGCTGACTTCAGATCCCTCGCGGCCAGCGTCCGCTGCACGATGTACTGATCCGTGCACCAGTACCAGATACCGACGATGGGCGAGGCGATCAGGATGCCGAGCCAGGGAAATTCGGGGTCTGACAAGGGTCGCCACAACGCGTATTGGGCGACGTTTTCCGACGCGAACGCGCGGAGCTCTGACCAGCCGCCGAGCAGATCGAGCCCGAACCAGGTGATGGCAACCGAGCCGATCAACAGGATCACGGCCTGGGCGGCATCGGTGTAGAGCACGGCGCGCAAACCGCCGGCGACGGTGTAAAGGCCCGTCAGGACCACAGTGGCGATGGCGCCGAACCAGAAGGCATTCTGCGGACTGCCGAAAGTGTCCGGCAGCAGGGTGCTGAAGACGATGGCGCCCGCATATATCGTGACCGATACCTTGGTCAGCACATAGGCGGCCAGCGACACGGTGGAGAGTATCCAGCGCGGTTTGGGTCCGAACCGACGCTCGAGAAACTCGGGCATCGTGAATACTTTCGACTGGTAATAGAACGGCACGAAAATCCAGGCGAGCAGCACGACGATCCAGGCATGCAGCTCGTAGTGCGCCATGGCGAGCCCGGTCGATGCACCCTGGCCAGCGAGGCCGACGACATGTTCGGAGCCGATGTTCGAGGCAAAAATCGACGCGCCGATCGCGAAGAAGCCGACATTGCGGCCGGCAAGAAAGTAGTCGGTCGTCGTCTCCTGGCGACGAATGACGGATGCGACGATGGCCGCGAGCACCAGGAAGTAGACGGCCACCACGGCCCAGTCGAGCCCGGTCAACGTTGCCATTCAGTGATTCCCCCCACCACGTGTTTGTCTTATTGGCTCATTCCATCTGGCCGAGTGCAAGCGGCAGCCACTCGCTCAGTGCCGGCACGTAGGTTACGAGCAGGAGCGCTACTGTCATCGCAGCGTACATCGGAATCAACGGCCGGATCATTCGGCTGATTGTCGTCTTGGCGACCGCGCAGCTCAGAAACAGGATCGTGCCGACGGGCGGTGTGCAAAGGCCAATCGAGAGATTGAGCACCATCATGATGCCGAAGTGCAGCGGTGACATGCCTAGATCGAGAGCCACCGGCAGCAGGATCGGCGTGAAGATCAGCACGGCTGGTGTCATGTCCATGAAGGCGCCCACTGCAAGCAACACGAGGTTGATGATCAGCAGCAGGACCACGGGATTGTCGCTGATCTCGAGCAGGAAACCGGAGACGTCGGCCGGAATGTTCCGGTAGGCGAGCACCCACGACATGGCCACCGATGTTGCAATCAGGAACATCACGATGGCCGTGGTCTCGGCCGAGCGCCGCAGAATCGGGTAAAGATCCTTCAGCCCGACGTCGCGATACGCGAACGCGGAGAGAGCGAGTGAGTAGATCACGGCGATGGCTCCAGCCTCCGTGGCCGTGAACAGTCCGCCGAGGATTCCTCCCATCACGACGAAAACGAGCCCTAGGCCGGGCAGGGCCGCGAGCCCGGCTTGCAGCACTTCGCCTGACGAAGGGCGACCCATCGCCGGTAACCCGCTGCGCTTTGCATGCCAGGCACAGACGATCATGAGCATGAGTGAGACCAATAGCCCGGGCAGGTAGCCCCCGACAAAGAGTGCCGCGATCGAGACACCGCCGCTCGCAATGGCGTAGACGATGAGAATATTGCTCGGTGGAATGAGCAGGCCGACCGTCGATCCGGTCGCCGTAATGGCGGCGGCGAAATCTCTGCCGTAGCCGTGCTTCTCCATCTCCGGAACCATGACGCCTCCTACGGCCGTGTTGGCCGCGACTGCCGATCCCGCGATCGAGCCGAACAGGGCGCTAGACAGGACGTTGACGAATGCGAGCCCGCCCGGAACCATGCCGATCAGGCAGCGCGCGAAGCGAATCAATCGGCGGGCAATGCTGCTCTCGGCCATGATGACACCGCTGATGATGAAGAGCGGTATGGCGAGTAACGCAAAACTGTTGAGCCCCGAAGCCATGCGTTGCGCGATGGTCGTGATGGCGGGAAGAAAGTCCAGCGACAGAGCGAGTGCGGCCAGCGTCGCAATGCCAATGCAGAACGCCACGGGAATGCCGAGCGCGAGGAACACGGCAAACAGCGCAACGAGAACGAGATCGGCGACCATCTAAACGCTGCCGCTGCCGCTGCCGCTGCCGCTGCCGCTGCCGCTGCCGCTGCCTGAAACGCCGGACGACGGACAGACGAGGGCCGCGAGCGAAAAAACGGTCATGGCGAGGCCGCTCACTGGCAGGGCAAGATAGACAGCCGCCATGGACACGCCGAGCGCTGGCGAAAACTGCTCGAGCTCGCGCGTCAGCAGGACGAGAGCCGAGCCTCCGCCGATCAGGACCGCAGTCGCGAACAGGAGCACGCTGCCGTCGATCAGCCTGGCCTGGCGGCGTTGCACGGCAACGCTCGATTCACGCAGCCGCTCAGCCAGCAGATCGAGCCCGATATGCAGCCGGCGGCGATAAGCGAAGGCCCCGCCCAAAAGGCCGATCCATATCAGCAGAAACCGTGCGAGCTCTTCGGTCCAGCCGCTCGGGTCCTTAAGGACAACCCGCGTCACGATCTGCCAGGTTACCGCCAGAACCATCGCGATCAGAAGCAGGGCCAGGAGCGTGGCGACGACGCGTTCGAGCCCGTTGGCGAGGCGCACCAGCATCAGGTCAGAAATCACGGATGCGGCGGATCAACGGTCCGAGCTCGGATGCTGCGTACTGGTCGAGCATGGTCTGCACTGCAGCCTCGAAGGCCGATTTGTCAGGGCGCAGAATGACGACACCGTCCGCCGTCACAGCCTCGAGGGCAGCTTCGGTATCGCGTTGCCAGAGCTCACGCTGGAAGGCGACGGATTCCTCGACGGCCAGCTCCAGCCAGCCACGCTGACGGTCGTTCAGCGAATCCCAAACTTGAGTCGATATCAGTAAGAGGTCAGGTACGGCCGTGTGCTCGTCGAGAGTGAAAAAGCGCGCGACCTCGTAGTGGCCCGAGGTGAAGAAGCTCGGCGCGTTGTTCTCTGCACCATCTACGACTCCCTGCTGCAGCGCCGTGTAAAGTTCTCCCCATGCGATCGGTGTGGGCGATCCGCCCATGGCTGAAACCATCTGCATCGCCGTCTGGCTCTCCTGCACGCGGATCTTCAGGCCTTGCAGATCCGCGGGTGTTTCAACCTGACGCCCTGTCGTATAGAAGCTACGGCTTCCTGCGTCGTAGAAGCCCAACCCTCTTATCCTGGCCTCGACAGGGGCGAGCAGAATCTCGCGGCCGATCGCTGAGTCGAGCACGTCGAGGTGGTGCTCGTGGTTTCGAAAAAGATAGGGCAGGTTGAAGATTCCCATCGTCGGGACGAAGGCCTCGAGCGGGCTAGCCGAAACCTTGGCCATGGCGATGCTCCCTATCTGCAGGAGTTCGATCGCCTCACGCTCTGAGCCTAGCTGACCGCTCGGATAGATCTCGATCCGCATGGATCCGCCGGAGAGCGCATCGAGTCGTTCGGCCATGAAAACCATGGCCTGATGCACGGTATGTGTGGGTTCCAGGCTGTGTGCGAGGGTCAGTCGCACCTCGGTAGTTTGTGTGTGACAGGCAGCCAATGTTCCCGCTACGGCGACTGCGGTAAGGCATCGCGTGAAACGCAGACGTCCGCAGTCGTTGTTGGTTCGGCGTTGCGTGATCACGGCGGCAGTTCTCGCACTATCACTGCGTCAACTCGGCGAAGGAATTGACGACACACCGTCTGAAGCCGGCATGCGCGGCCAATGCGCTCGGAAAGATTTCGCGTAGCGCGAGGAGCGCGGCGACGATCTCGTTGCCGGAGCTCCTGTTCCGATGGCAGTCTCCGAGACGTTGGTGGAGGGGATCGTCTACCTTCCACCTGTTTCCGTCTCGATCGTGTCCACGCACATAGGTCATCCATGCTGCCACAGCCTGCGCCGTGGCACGAAATTCCCGGCCGTTCTCGAGGTTGTCGACGGCCGCATCGAGCCATCGCTGCGGAATCTTCTGTGATCCGTCAGAGGCAATCTGGCTCAGTTTGTGCTCGAGCGCGTCGTTGCGAAAGCGGTCGAGCACCGACGCTCTGTAGCGGGTGAGATCGATGCCGGAATCCGGTGTCAGGCTCGCACTGGCTTCGTCGAGGAAGGCATCGACGAGCGCGAGCAGCCGGGTGTCTGCGATCGCCTCCGCCACCGTACTCTTTCCGGCCAGGATCCCCGCGTAGGCCAGCAGCGAGTGGGCGCCGTTCAGGAGTCGGAGCTTGGTTCTTTCGAACGGCCGGACGTCCGCAACCATCTGCACGCCTTCGGTTTCCCAGTCTGGCCGTCCGGTCGGAAAGAGGTCTTCGATTACCCACTGGCTGAAAGCCTCGCAGCCGACGGCAACGGGATCGGGCTGGCCGATGAGTTGCTCCATCCGCTCGGCCATCGTTCCGGAAACGGCCGGCACGATTCGATCGACCATGGTCGACGGGAAGGCCACCTCGGCATCCACCCATCGGGCAAGGTCAGGCGCGGTGTTCTCTGCCAGAGCAACTACGGCGCGCCGGGTCCGGGCGCCATTGTCCGGCATGTTGTCGCAGCTGAGCACGGTGAATGGCCGAAGCCCAAGCGCACGGCGGCGACGCAGCGCCTCGAGCACGATACCGGGCGCGGTTCGCGGGGCCTGCGGTTGCTTAAGGTCGTGCGTGACCCCGGCGTCGCCGTGCAACAGCTCCCCCGTCGCCGGGTTCAGGCAGTAACCCTTTTCGGTGATGGTCAGGCTGACAATGCGAGTAGATGTCTCCGACATCCGCGCGAGCAACGGTTGCGGGTCGGTGCCGGCGAACAGCGCCTCGCGGATAGCGCGGATCTCGGTGACGGTTGCCGTGTCGCGGTCGGCGAATTCAACGATGTGATATCGATGATTCTGGCGTTCGAGCTGTTCGACCAACAGGGCGTTCGAGCGGATGTTCGCTGCGCAGATTCCCCAGTCGCCGCC
>JASFSD010000131.1:0-6851 GCA_050114575.1 Gammaproteobacteria bacterium
CTGGGTACGGCACTCGATATACGTGTAACGCTGCTCGTCATCGGCCGGACCGGCGACACGGCTCCACGGCGTGACGGTGTGGAGCGGACGAACGAAGGCCTCGGGATCGTAGAACGTCGCCTCGACGAGCAAACCGTCGCCATCGGGCATCGGCCGAATCACCTCGATGACCTCTAGCGCGTTGCTGTACTCCATCATGCTGTGCGAGATGGTCCAGCCCTGCACGTTGGCCGTCCAGCCGACGAGCGTCTCTCCGTCCCAGAAGCCGATCGTCTCACCATACCACTGCGGCACCTGCTGCACGTGCTCGCGACCGATCAGGAACTTGCGCAGAAAGTTGTCTGCCACCCCGGTCAGCATCTGCACCTGCTGCGGCGTCGTCAGCAGCTCGATGTCACGGATCGCGAACTCCGACCAGAATCGGAGCAGGCCTTCCGGATAACAGAACGCCGCGTTCCACTGCGGCGCATTGCTGACGGCTTCGTGAAACTGCATCTGCACTGCCCGCTGCCGGTACTCCGGGGTCAGCAGAGAAAGTAATGTGGCCGCCTGCAGGTTGCGTCCGTAGATCCATTGATCACCACGCCCGCCGCGCCGGTACCAGCCATCCCACGCCGGCAGCGTCTCGCGCGTGTGCTCGGTAGGACCGCCACGCCCTGCTGCCGCCGACTGCAGCGCGGCGTAGTGCTCGGCTGCCGTCTCGTAAGAATAGGGGCTCACGATGTCCGCCACATCGCGGTCCATTTCGCAGTCGCCCCAGTGGCCGACGCGATCCCGGGTCCACATATCGGTGAGTTGCCGCGGCGAGTTGCAGCGCTGATAGCGTGGGTCGAGCCACGACTCACGATCGAGATAGAAATTCTCGGTCGTGAAGAGATCCACCTCGAGCGGCTCGACACCAGACGGCGGCTCCTCGCTCGTCGGCACGGCATCCCGCGCCGGCGGCTGCGCCAGCGCGAAGCAGCTCAGAAACAGACCGGCCAATGGAATAAGACGGGTTCGTGCCATGTTCGGGGCTCTCGCATCGATTGCCGGGAAACCCTAGTACGAATGTACCGCCCAGGCAATCGCGACACTGCCTTAAGCCTTCTTCAGGCGCACTCGACAATTCTCATTCGAGCTAAAGAGACTCTTTTGATGGCTCGAAGTAGCCTCTACTCGTAATGAAGAGACTTGCGGCATCCCGCAAGCGAGTTTGGAGAACGACCATGAACGCCAGGACCCTCACCACCTTGTCCGCTCTAGTGCTCACGGGCTTTACGAGCTCGATCGCCACGGCCGGCGATAGCAACATCGAGCTTGCCTGGCAGCAGCCGGGCTACGTCGAGGAAGTCGTGGTGGTGACAGCGCCGCGGCCTGTGACGGCTGAGGCCTCGGAGTCCGCGACCACCACCACTCTGGCCCGGCAGCAGCCGGGTTACGTCGAGGAAGTGGTGGTCGTCAGGGTCAGTCGTCGCGACGTCCTTGCTGCCGCCCTGCCGCGAATGCTGGCCCGGCTCGAGCAGCTGCCCGCGATGGGCCTGCCCAGAGACTAGTTTCAGTTCAACCCGGCCCTGCAGGCTCCTGTCCCCCCCTTTCCCCCGAGCGAGCCTGCAGGCGCCTTTTTTTCTATTCGCCGAGCCTCGGCATCAGATCGACCAGGTTGCAGGGCCGCGTGCGGCTGTCCAATTGTGCCGAGATCAGCTTGTCCCAGGCCGTCGTGCACGCATTCGTCGAACCCGGCACGCAGAATACGTAGGTGCCGTTGGCGACGCCAGCAATACAGCGCGACTGCAGACTCGAGGTGCCGATATCCTCGTAAGAGATGGCGCGAAACAACTCACCGAAACCGTCGATGGTTTTGTCGAGCAACGGCGCCACGGCCTCGGGCGTACCGTCACGTCCGGTCAGGCCAGTGCCGCCGGTGCAGAGAATGACACTGATCCTGCCGTGAGCAATCCAGGCCGAGACGACGGCGCGGATCTGGTAGATGTCATCACCGACGATCAGCCTTTCGATGAGCTCATGGCCCGCCGACTCGAGCCTCGCAACGAGCGCATCGCCGGACTTGTCGGTCGACTCGTCACGCGTATCGGATACGGTCAGGACCCCGATGCCGAGTGGTATGAAGGCAGGCGGTTCGGCCACTGACGAGCTCAATGCAAAGGCGAGCGCGGAAAGCCCGGAAACTCGGCCTGGCTGACGCTGAGATCGCGCCGCATCCGCGTCGCGTCCTCGCGCCCGGCGTAATAGGCCCGCACGCTGCCGGCCTCGCAGTAGCCAAGAGACTCATAGAAAGCTCGAGCCGTGTCGTTCTGCGCCCGCAGCTCGAGGCGCACATCGAACAGTCCGGCCGTGCGGGCACAGGCCTCGAGCCACTCGACGAGCTCGCGGCCGAGACCCTGGCCGCGATAGGCGGGCGCCACGGCGAGCAGACTCAGATGTGCGTGGGCATCGAGGAACTGCATGATGGCGAAGCCCGCCAGACGACGCCGGTCGCGGGCGACGATGACCGCAGTCTCGCGGTGGCGAATCGCACCATGGACCCTGTCCTCGGTCCAGGACCATGGCAGACCGTGCTCGACCAGCATACGGGACATCCGAGCAATCGGCAGCGCATCGGCGGCACGGGCCACACTGATTTTTATATTCATGCTTAGCGACCTCACCGTTGAGTATAGTGGCTCGATGCGTGCGGCGTTAACTCTTGCCGAGAAGGAGCTGGCGGCCGTCGTGCTTGCGGCGGGCGGCTCGACGCGGCTTGGCCGGCCGAAGCAACTGCTCCGCTACCGCGGCAGGCCGCTGCTCCTGAACGCGGTCGATCTCGCCGAGTCCGTTGCGGGCGCCGGCGTCATCGTCGTGCTCGGCGACGAGCAGCTGCGCCTGCGCAGCCTGCTGAACCGGCACCGGCGAGGCGTGACCGTCGTATCCAACCCAGGCTGGCGCGAGGGTCTTGCGAGCTCGCTTCGAGCCGGCGTCAGAGCCGTCCCGCGAAAGGCGGCAGGCGCCCTGATCCTGCTCGTCGACCAGCCGCGGCTCGAGACGTTCGACCTCGCGAAACTCGCCCGTGCCTGGGGCCGGCATCCGCGCCTTCCGGCGGCTGCCTGGTACCTCGAACGGGCCGGGGCACCGGCGATCATCCCGCGACGCTGGTTCGGCGAAATGACTGCGCTCAGCGGAGACGTCGGTGCGCGGCAACTGCTGCGCGGAATCGGCAGGGTGTCACTGGTCAATATGCCGGCGGCCGAATTCGACGTCGACACGCCAGCCGATGCGGAGTCGCTCGGCTCTTAGTCGGCGGCCGGTGCCTCGACGTCTGCGGCTGCGGCCTCGCCGGCCCCTTGAGTGGCGCAATTGATCCAGGCGGATGCACCTTTCTGGTAGTGCTCCTTCTTCCAGATCGGCAGCCGATGCTTGATCTCGTCGATGATGTAGCGGCACGCGTCGAACGCGGCGCCGCGGTGCGCCGAGCTGACGCCGACCCAGACGGCACAGTCGCCGATGTCGAGCTTGCCCACGCGGTGAATACCATAGGCCTTGATGACGGGGAACTGGCGGCAGGCTTCGGCAATAACCGCCTCACCCTCGGCCTTGGCAATAGCCGCATGCGTTTCGTATTCGAGCGCATCGACAGGCTCGCCCTCATTGAGATTGCGTACCCAGCCCTCGAATGTGGCGCATGCACCGGCATCCGCGCTCTCGAGCTGATGCTTCAGCGTCTCGGGTTCGATCTCGTCGGTTGTAATCGTGAAACTGGCGGACATGACTTAACCGCCGGCAACGGGCGGAAAGAACAGGACCTCGTCGCCGTCCTCGAGCGCCGACTCCCAGCTCGAGAGCGAGCCGTTGATCGCGACCTTGCAGCGCTCGCGCGCATCGGCGAAGCCGTGCCGGTCGGCCATCTCGCCGAAGAACTCGGCCGCGGTCCGCGAAGCCGTGCTGACGGACTCGGTCTCGCAACCGGCCCGTTCCCTGAACACGGCGAAATAATGCGCCGTCACGTCGATCGTCACGCTTCCTCCAGCGAATAATCGCGCTTGCCTCCGGTCTTCTTGACCAGAGCAATCTCACGGATCCGGATGCCATGCGTCAGCGCTTTGCACATGTCGTAGATCGTCAGCGCCGCCGCCGTTGCGCCGGTCAGAGCTTCCATCTCGACGCCCGTCTTGTGCGTCGCCTTGACGCTGCATTCGATCAGCACCTCGCCCGCGTCGCCCCAGTCGATGGCGATATCGCAGCCATCGAGCGGCAGGGTGTGGCAGAACGGAATGAGCTCGGAGGTGCGCTTGGCTGCCATCACCCCGGCGACAATCGCGGTATCGAACACGGGACCTTTCTTGGTTCTGAGCTCCTCGTCGCGGGCAGGCGCCGAATCGTCGGGAAAGACGACGATGGCGCGAGCCTTCGCCGTGCGCTCGGTTACGGCTTTCTCGCCGACGTCGACCATCGCTGGCCGATTGCGCGCATCGACATGACTCAGTTTGCTCATCCGCCCATCCGGTACATCTCGACGCGGTCGCGGGCTTTGATGGCCTTGCCCCGAACCTCGCTGTAGCGGTCGGCCCGCCGGCGCCAGACATTCTGCATCAGCGCGACCAGATCGGCGTCGCTGGCACCGGCGCGCAGCGGCCCGCGCAGATCCGTGCCCGCGTTGGCAAATAGACAGGTGTACAGCGTGCCGTTAGCGGAAACGCGAGCGCGATGGCAATCACCGCAGAAAGGCTCGGTAACCGACGAGATGAAGCCGATCTCGCCCTGACCGTCGCGGAACCCGTAACGCCTGGCCACCTCGCCACGATAGTTCTGCTCGAGCGGCTCGAGCGGCCAGCGCTCGTGGATCAGGTCCCTGAGCGTCTCCGAGGCGACGACCTGGTCGGCTTTCCAGCCGTTCAGCGTGCCGACGTCCATGAACTCGATAAAGCGAACGATGACGCCGGAACCACGGAAGTAATCGACGAGATCGAGCACGGTATGGTCGTTCTGCCCTTTGAGCACCGTGGTGTTGACCTTGATCGCGGCAAACCCGGCGGCCCTGGCTGCTTCGATCCCGTCCAGGGCGGCCTGGACCTGACCGCGCTCGCCGCTCATCGCGCTGAAGATCGCCGGGTCGATCGAATCGACGCTGACTGTGATCCGTTTCAGACCCGCCTGCTTGAGCTCGCGGGCCCGCTCGGCCAGCCGCGTGCCGTTCGTCGTCAGCGCAATGTCGTCGATGCCTTCGAGCCCGGCAAGCCCGGCGATGATTTCGTCGAGATCCTTGCGCAGCAGGGGCTCGCCGCCCGTAATTCTGAGCTTGGTGACCCCGAGCCGCTGAAACAGGCCCGCGATGCGGCGAATCTCTCCGGGCGTGAGCCACTCCGAGCGGCGCAGAAACTGATGGCCCTCACCGTAAATTTCGGCGGGCATGCAGTACGGGCAACGGAAATTACAGCGATCGATGACGGATAGCCTGAGGTCGCGCACACCGCGCCCGCGCGTGTCCCGCACGGTGCCCTCGGCCGCGATTCGGCTGACAGATGTGTCCTTATGACTCATTGGTACATTGTACGGTCTTTCACGCCTCGGCGGCCCCGTGGCACAATTAGCAAGGCGAAAGGAGCACTATAAATGGATAAGAATCGCCTCGAGCCCCTCGGCGTACCGCACAGCAATTACCATTTCGGCAGCGAGTTCGAGCAGCAGTCACGGCGCAAGGAGCCTGGCCCGTTCGACCGCTGGCTGGTGAAGCAACTCAGATTGCGCCTCGGCGAATCACCCGTAGCCATCGCGCTCTGGGACGAAGCCGAAGCCAAGGATGCCGAAGCAACCGTCCGCTTCGAGGATCGCGGCGCGCTGATGCGCACGCTCGCGAACCCGGCGCTGCATTTCGGCGACATGTACAGCGCCGGCAGAATCTCCGTGTTCGGGGAACTTCTGGCCGTGCTGGACGCGGCCTACACCTATCTCGAGCGGAATCAGCGCAGCAGCCAGATTCTCTCGAGCGCCAGGATGATCGCGCCGGACCTGTCGGAATCGAAGCGCAACATCCACCACCATTACGACCTCGGCAACGAGTTCTACAAACTGTGGCTCGACCGCGACTGGATGCAGTACACCTGTGCGTACTATCCGGAGCCCGAAATGACCATCGAGCAGGCCGAGGCGGCCAAGATGCATCACGTCGCCCGCAAGCTGCAGCTCAAGCCCGGAGAGCGCGTCGTCGAGGCCGGCGGCGGCTGGGGCGGCCTGGCGCTGTTTCTCGCCAAGCACTACGGCGTCAAGGTCAGGAGCTTCAATATTTCCAAGGAACAGGTTAAGCACGCGCGCGATTGGGCCGAGCGTGAATCGCTGACTCAGCTCGTCGAATTCGTCGAGGACGACTTCAGAAACATCGACGGGACTTACGACGCGTTCGTCTCGGTCGGCATGCTCGAGCACGTCGGACCCGGAAATTACGAAGGCATGGGCAAGCTCATGAGCCGCGCGCTGACGGCGGAGGGCCGCGGGCTCGTGCACACGATCGGCCGCGACCGCCCGGGGCGTTTGAACGAGTGGATCGACAAGCGCATCTTCCCGGGAGCGCATCCGCCGACGCTGCGCGAAATGATGGATCTGTTCGAGACGTCCCGACTCTCGGTTCTCGATGTCGAGAATATCCGGCTGCACTACGCCGAGACGCTGAAGGCCTGGCTCGAGCGCTACGAGGAAAACGTCGATACCGTGCGCCAGATGTTCGACGAAGCATTCGTCCGTGCCTGGCGGCTGTACCTTGCGGGCTCGATCATTGCGTTCGAGCACGGCACGCTGCAGCTGTTCCAGGTTGTCTTCGCGCGCTCGGCAATGAACAAGCTGCCCTGGTCGCGCAAGCACATCTACGTCGACCCGGATTCCTG
>JASFSD010000132.1:0-6829 GCA_050114575.1 Gammaproteobacteria bacterium
TTCGAATCGCTTGCGTGCATCCTGCTGACTCGCATGGAGACGAGTGGTTGGCAGCATGGGCCCGTCTTTCAACAGCGCAATCTCGATTGCCTTCAACGGCATCCAACGCAACTTGAGCGGTATTCAACAGAACGCCCATAAGGTTGCGACCTCCGTGACCGGCTCGAAGGACGTCGTGGATTACGTCGAGCCGCTCGTCGGTATGCAACGCCAGCGCAACGCAATCCAGGCCGCGGCAAAATTCATTGCACGAACCGACGAGACACTGGGCACGATTATCGACCGCCTCGCCTGAACGGCAACGCCGGTCAGGCCTTGACCGCCTCGACAATCAGGGCCGATAAGGGCATCTCGTTACCCAGGGTCTCATCGAGAGCCTTGGCGATGGCGTCGGCCGCTGCCTGGGGATCGCCGCCACGTCCCGCAATTTCTTCGTTCAGCGGGTTGCCGAAAACCAGCCCCCTGGCGAAGTCCGTCGCCGATGGAATTTCCGATGTGATCGAAACGCGCTCGACTTCGACGCGCGCGAATCCTGCGGCGGAAACGTCACGCTGGATTTCATCTACGTCGTGATAGTGAAACGGCACCTTGTAGAAGCCGGGCGTGTCTTCCGGAAACATCGCTTCGATCACGCTATTCGCGATTGCCGCGCACGGATTCGCCTGCCACGAATCCCAGGCGTTGAAGAGATAGACGCCGCCTGGTCTCAGCACACGCACGACTTCGGTGTAGCTGCGATGCTTGTCCGGAAAGAACATGACGCCGAACTGACAGGCCACGACATCGAAGCTTGCATCGGCGAAGGGCAGCTCAGTCCCGTCCGCCTGCTCGAAGCTTATCGGTTTGGAGCCGCTGATTTTCTGCTTCGCGATCTCGAGCATCGGCTCGTTGAGATCGGTGGCGACGATCTCGCACTGGTCCGGCAGCATCGCGCGCAGGCGCTGAGTCAGAATGCCGGTGCCGGCCGCGAGCTCGAGCAGTCTGGCTGGATTGTGCTTCGCGACGCGCGTCGCCAGATCGTCGGCATAGCCTTCGAATAAGCGCGGGCCGAGGCAGCGGTCATACAATTCGGGAATGGAGCCAACGAATCGGCTGGCGTCGTCGGTCATCGGAGCGCCCTCGAAGTCCGCAACAGTCAGTTGTTGAGAGTAGCCGCAGAAGGCCCGGATGGCGAATCTTCGTGCGCGCGATTAATCTATACTTGGTGTCGCCCCACGCGGAGGGAACTAATGATGAAGCTGCAATCTTTCGCCCTCGCGTTGGCTATGGTCCCAGTGATCGCAGCCGCGCAATCCGACGAACGTTACCAATGCACGATGGGCGAGCTCACTCGTCGCGTCGCCATCGAACGCCAGGGCGACGCACCGGTCCCTTGCGAGGTGGCCTACTACAAGGATAGCGAGGCCCCCGGGGAGCGCCAGGTGCTCTGGAACGCGGCAGTCGACACGTCGTACTGCGGTTCACGTGCGGCCGAGTTCGTGTCGAGGCTGGAAGGTCTCGGCTGGAGCTGTGTGGCCGCGGCGCCTGCCGAGGAGTCTGCACGCAGCGAAGACGCGGCCGAGTAAGTCTCTGTCGGCTCACCTCTTCAGCTCGGCGAGGTTTTGCATGACTGGAGCAACGCAGGGGGAGCGACAGATGCAGACTGTAGGCGCCCCGGTGATTCTCGGGCTCGTGGCGCTGGGCCTGCTCACGGCGGCCGGGCCCGTTGCCGCGCAGTCTTCGATACTGGAGCGACAGCAGGCGATGTTTCGCCGTAACGTCGGCACTCCCGAAGAGCAGCGCGCCCAATTTCCGCCGCACAGGATTGCCGGCAACCTCTATTACGTCGGTTCCCGGAGTCTTGCGTCTTACCTGGTCGCAACTCCCGAAGGACACATTCTGATCAATACCAACTGGGAAGATGGTGTTTCGAATCTGCGCGCGTCGGTCGAGGATCTGGGATTCGACTTCGAGGACATAGAAATCATCCTTGGCAGCCATGCGCATGCCGACCACATGCAGGGGGATGCGCTGGTCAAGGAGTTGACGGGCGCAGCGGTCATGGCGATGGCCGAGGACGTGCCGCTGCTCGAGAACATGCGACCGGGTGGGAAGGATCATCCGATCGACCGCGTCCTCGAAGACGGCGAAGAGGTTTCGCTCGGCGGCTCCACACTGGTTGCGCGGCGGACGCCCGGACATACGCCGGGTTGCACGACCTGGACGCTGACGGTCGAAGACGACGGCGAGCAGTATGACGTCGTCATCATCGGCAGCATGGGAAGCAACCCGGGATTCAGGTTCGTCGACAACCCGACCAATCCGACCATCGCGGATCAGTACAAGCAGGGCTTCGCGGTCCTGAGATCGCTCGATCCCGACATACCGCTGGCTTCGCATCCAGCGATGTACAACATGGTCGAAAAGTGGGGACGGCTCGGAGGCAGCGACAACCCGTTCGTGGATCCGGAAGGCTATTGGGCGGAAGTCGATGCCGTCGAGCAGCTGTTTCTCGACGTTCTCGCCGAGCAGGAGCGGGAGGTACGATGACTGATGCGGGCGTACGGCAGAGATCGCAGGGGCAGGGGCTCAGGCGAATGAAGCGCTCGTGGCGAGTCGCCGTGCTCCTGACGCTGGCCGCCGGTCCGGCGGCCGAGTTGTGGGCCGAGGGAGCGGCGAAGCTGCTCGATTGCGAGGTCGTTCGGATCTGTGACGCGCTCGGAGACTGTCAGCCGGGCTCGGGCCAAGCTCGGTTCCGGATGGAGCCGCAGGAACTCGAGCCAAGCGGCGCAGGCAGCTACCGGATAGTTTACGGGGACACGGATGCTCCGATGCAGGCCATGTCGGAGGCGGGTCCCTTTTTCTGGGTGGTTGGCAGCGAGCGCGATGCGCTGATGCCGAGCTCAGAAACGGAATGGCTCTGGCATCAGCTCGAGCTGGCCGCGGCGCCGGTGGCGACCGTCCGGTTTCTCGTCTGCTCTCTGCAGCAGTAAGCCTGCCGGCTCGACCCGGTCGCGCGTATCCTGGCGTCGCCGCGCTGATGCGCGGCGAGCAGTCTCTGCCGATAGCGGCGCGGGTTTACTTCTTCCAGAAGTCCCGGAATGGATGCGGCGGCAGCTCGAAGTAACGCAGCGTGTGCCGAATGTTTCGATGGCCCATGTAGTGCTGCACCGCCACCATGTTTTGTCCGGCGGCAGCGAGCGCGTGGCCACAGCCGTGACGCAGCATGCGCAGGCTGACATGGAACCTCAGCCGGGCGATTTCACCGGCCTCGGAGACGATGCGGCTGACGGAGCGGGTGCTCAGCTTGCGGCCCTTGTCGGAAACGAAGACGTAACGGCTGTTCGGATACTCTTTCTTCAGTTTGCGCAGCGCTCTGAGCTCGACGGCGTGCAGCGGATGCGTGCTGTTGACCCCGTTCGACAGGCGGGTGACGCGAAGTGTCTTGTTCGCAAAGTCCACGGCTTTCCACTCGAGGTTCGTCAGCTCGGCGAGTCTGAGGCCATGACGGAAACAGAGCAGTATCAGCGTGTAATTTCGATGTCCGTGACGGCCCGTTTCCAGAGCGGCTTCCATCAGACGATCGACTTCCTCGGGAAGAAGGTAATCCCGGCGCCTACGGGCGGCTTTTTTCCTTGCTGGAGGCAATGTCGGAGCTTCCTTGCGGTTTTAGAAGGCTGGGCAAGTTATCATTATATTTAGACCAGGTCTACATAGTAAAAGTACGTAATGATTCTGGCGCTTACATTTCCGACCCTTTTGAGTCGGTCCGGAAAAATCTGAGGGCAGGCATTCCCATTTTCTGCGCGATTTCCCCAGGTTTCTGGCTGTATCCTCTGTATGAATCGTCAGGCGCGGGTCGCACGGGGCAGCGGGAATGAGAGTCGGCGTACTCAAGGAAATCAAGGACAACGAGAATCGCGTCGGGCTGACGCCGGAAGGCGCGGCCAGGCTGGTCTCGGAGGGCCATGAAGTGGTGGTCGAGCATGGCGCCGGGCTCGGCTGCGGGTTTGCTGATGCGGACTACGAGGCAGCCGGTGCGGTCATGGCAGGTACCAGCGAAGCCTGGGACAGCGACCTCGTGATCAAGATCAAGGAACCGCTCGAGTCCGAGTACGGGTTTCTCGGTGGCCAGATCGTTTTCACCTACTTTCATCTGGCCGGAGTCTCCGAGTCCCTCACGCGGGCACTGATAGCGGCTGGAACGACGGCAATAGCCTATGAGACGGTCGAGGACGAGGACGGGCGCCTGCCGCTGCTCGCACCGATGAGCGCCGTGGCCGGCTGCATGGCGTCGCTCATGGGGAATTACTACCTCGCCAGATTCAATGATGGACGCGGCATGCTGATCGGCGAGGTCCTGGGTGAGCCCTATGGAAAAGTTGCCATCGTCGGTGACGGCGTCGTCGGCCGCCACGCCGGCAAGGTGGCGGGCGCCATGGGTGCCGCCGCGGTCGTCATGTTCGGTCGGCACCCCGAGCGGGCAGCCGAGATCGCAAAGAGCATCCCCCGGCTCGAGTATGTGCAATCGACACCGGAAAACATCGCGGCTCAGCTCACGGATACGGACCTGCTCGTCGGGGCCGTCCTCATCGAGGGCGCGCGGGCGCCTCACGTGGTGAGCGAGGAAATGGTCATGCGCATGCCCGAGGGCTCGGTGATCGTCGACGTCAGCATCGATCAGGGCGGCTGCATCGAGACGTCACACCCGACGAGCCATTCGGACCCCGTCTACACCGAGCATGGAGTCATCCACTACTGCGTGACCAACATGCCGGGCGCGTATCCCCGAACCTCGACGTTTGCGCTGACTGCGGCAACGTTGCCTTATGCGATCCGTATCGCCAACGGTGGGCTCGACGCCGTCAATGCCGATCCCGGGTTCGCAAAAGGGATCAATGTGCACGCAGGACGTATCACGTGTCCGGCGGTTGCCGCGGCGCTCGACCTCGCGATTCAGTAGTCGGCAGTCAATGCAGGCTCCTTTGCTCCCGGAACCGACGCACGTCGCCCGGCAGCATCGGTCGCTCGGGCAGAACGACTTCGGTGCTCAAGAGCTCGCCGTCCTGCAGGTATTCGAGTTCCACTGTGTCCCCAACCTCGAGTGAGCTCGCGATTCGATTCACGGTCTCGATATCCATGAGCTCTTCGCCGTTGGCGGTGACGATTACGTCGCCGCCCAGAAGAAACTCCTCGCCGCCGATCACGACGGGAAAGGTCCCGCCATTGAGGCCGATTTCCTCGGCCGGACTGCCGGGCTCTACGGTTTCGACAAGAAACCCCGGAGGGATATCGAGGGCGAAAGCCAGAGGTAACGGAACGATACGCCCGTTGATTCCGTGCCAGGCCCGGCTGATCTTGCCTGATTCGATAAGCTCGGGAACCAGCTCACGAACCAGGTCGATGGGCACGGCGAACCCCAGGTTCTGCCCGAGCTCCGTCGACAACGTATTGATCCCGACGACCCGGCCGCAGCTGTCGATCAGCGGGCCTCCGGAGTTGCCAGGATTGATTGCGGCATCGGTCTGGACGAACGGGGCCCGCCAGCTGAACGGCGAGAGCGGCACGACGCGCTCCACGGCCGAGACGATGCCGCGAGTCGCCGTCTTGCCGATTCCGAAAGGGAAGCCCACGGCGAGCACGTCTTCACCGACACTGAGGTCTGATGAGCTGCCGAGTGTGGCCGGGACCAGTGGCATGAACGGCAGAGCCAGCTCGATGACTGCGAGATCGGAAATCGGGTCGATGCCAATGACCGTGGCCGGCAGCATTTCTGCGCCGTCGCTGGAGACCATGAGTTCGCGCGATTCATGGACCAGATGGGCGTTGGTCACGATATGGCCGGTCTCGTCGATAACGAGGCCCGTGCCGACGGCCATCTGCACCCGCTCGCTGATGCTGAATGGGTCGATTGCAACGGAAAATACGCGCAATACAGACGGCGCGACTTCAGAAAAAATGTCGCTCGTCGCTCGATCGCAGATTTCGGCCACCGCAGGAGACGCGCATGTCAGGCCACAGAGCGCAATCGCTGTGCATGCGCCAGCGCTTAGCCGGCTCGATATTCGTGTGACTGCCTTGCCGATGCGGTTCGATATCATCTTTTGAGTCCTTCGGCTATCACGAGTATGGACCAACGGTATACCCGCTATTCTGCGTGTGGAAACTAAGCACATGCCGCAACCGGGAAGAATCTCGCATTTTGGGTACGTCAGCGCGCTCGTCGGCGTGTTCTGCATCCTGTGGTTGATTCTGGCTGTCGACCCGACCGACCGGGCGGACTGGGCGCTCGAAAATGCGCTCGTCGTCGTCTTTGCCGTGGTGCTGGTCGCGTCTTATCGGCGGCTCATGCTCTCGCTGGTCTCCTACACGCTGATCTTCGTCTTTCTGTGCCTGCACGAGGTCGGAGCGCACTACACCTATGCCCACGTGCCTTACGACGACTGGTTCCAGGCTGTCACGGGGACGACGCTCAACGAGATTCTCGGCTGGGAGCGCAACCACTTCGATCGTCTCGTCCACTTTCTGTATGGGCTCTTGCTGGCCTACCCCGTGCGCGAGGTGTTTCTCAGGGTCGCCAACGTTCGTGGCTTCTGGGGCTATTTTCTGCCGCTGGATCTGACGATGTCGTCGTCGATGATGTTCGAGCTCTTCGAGTGGGGCGCTGCGGAGTATTTCGGCGGCGACCTCGGCATGGCCTATCTGGGCACACAGGGCGACGTCTGGGATGCACACAAGGACATGGCGCTCGCGAGCCTGGGCGCGCTCGTGGCGATGAGCGCGACCGCTCTGATCAACGTGTCATTTCAGCGTGACTTTGCCCGGGAGTGGTCCGAGAGCCTCAGGGTCA
>JASFSD010000133.1:0-6826 GCA_050114575.1 Gammaproteobacteria bacterium
ATCCACAACCGCCGAAACGACGGCCGAAACCGGCGACGCCGCGCGGTTTGCCCCCGGGGACCCGGGTGTGGCGCCGCGCTTCGAGGTCGATCCGCTCTGGCCGAAACCGCTGCCGAACAACTGGCTGCTGGGCTCGACGATCGGGCTTTCGGTCGATTCGCGGGATCACGTCTGGATCCTGCACCGCCCGGAATCGCTGAACGCCAGAACCGAAGCGAGCGCCGGTGAGAATACGCCACCGGGCGCATGCTGCTCGGCTGCGCCGCCGGTGGTCGAGCTCGATGCCGAGGGCAATGTCGTCAGCTCGTGGGGTGGGCCGGCCGAAGGCTACGACTGGCCGACTTCGAACCACGGACTGACCGTCGACCACATGGATAACATCTGGATCGGCGGCAACGACGTCAACGATTCGCACATTCTCAAGTTCACGCGCGACGGTCGGCTGATCTTCCAGCTCGGCACGCCCGGGCAGAATACCGGCAGCCACGATCCCGTCAATTTCGGGCGCGCTGCCGAAATCTCGATCGACCCCTCGACCAACGAGGCCTATGTCGCGGACGGCTATGGCAACCGGCGCGTCGTCGTGATCGATGCGGATACCGGTGAGCGCAAGCGCTACTGGGGAGCCTACGGCAATTCGCCGGACGATACGGACATCGGCCTCTACGACCCGGCAGCGCCGCCGGCGCAGCAGTTCCGCAACCCCGTTCACTGCGCCCAGCCTTCCAACGACGGTCTCGTTTACGTTTGCGACCGTGCCAACGACCGGATTCAGGTCTTTCGCACCGACGGCTCGTTCGTCAGTGAGCTCATGGTTGCGCCCGAGACGCGCGGTGACGGTTCCGTCTGGGACATCGCCTTATCCAGGGACCCCGGTCAGGCTTACATATTTCTGGCCGACGGCCTGAACGAGCGCATCTACATCATCCATCGTGAATCGATGGAGATCCTGACGAGCTTCGGCGGCGGCGGGCGTCAGCCCGGGCAGTTTTTCGGCGTGCACAACATCGCGGTCGATTCTGCGGGCAACCTCTACACGACCGAGACCTACGAGGGCAAACGCCTGCAGAAGTTCGTCTACCGCGGCCTGGCCCCGATCCCCGAAGGCGAGCGGGGACCTCCCTGGCCGGAGTGAGTTTCCCCTGCCGGAGTGAGTCGAAGCAACGCTCGGTGTTCTAGCGGCCGAGCTCTTCGATCAGGGCGTCCATCTGCTGGAACTGCAGACAGCCGGGTGTCGGCGGGCTCGGCGGACAACCCGTCGAACGCCAGCCGTAGTCGTTCTCGAACACCGCGAGCACCTGGTCCTTCGAGGCGCCCATGCGGATGAGCCCCTGGATTCGGTCGCGCATGGCTTCGAGATCGGCGCGGAACCGGCGGACATCGTCTTTGGTCGAGACAGGTCCGTGGCCCGGGATGACGGTGTCGAATTCCAGCTCGAGGACGCGATCGAGTACCCCGGTCCATTCGAGAAAGCTGCCGCCCTGGGCGTAGTCGACGTAGATATTGACGCCGGGCGGCCGGTCGGCACCTGGTCCGTCAGCCGCCCGCCGGCCCAGGAACAAGTCGCCCGTGTGGATCACACCGAGCTCGGGAAAGTAGACGATCGCGTCGCCGTTGGTATGGCCGCGGCCGAACCAGAGCGTGCGCGCCTGCGTTCCTCCTAGGTGCACGGAAAACGCCTCCGCAAACAGCAGGTTCGGCAGTCCGATCGGAAGGCTGGGGTCGTCCTGGTAATAGGGTTGCCGGATGTCTGTCAGATTGGCGCGAACGTTCTGGTGCGCGATGACGTCGGCAATGGGCAGCAAGCGGAGATTACCTCCGGCATGGTCGTCGTGCTGATGCGTATTGAGCGCGTAAACGATCGGCTCGTCGGTGACCGTGGCAACGGCCGCGAGAATGGCCTCGTGATTGCGGTGGAACATGTTGTCGACCAGCACGACGCCTTCATCCGTGACCAGAGCGGCGACGTTACCTCCCTCGCCCGAAATCATGTAGAGGTTGCCCTTGACGGATTCGATCGAGAGCGGGGGCGCGTTCCCCAGTTCCTGCGCGTTGATCGCGCCGGTCACCGAGAGCCCCAGCAGCGCCGCAGAGCGCACGAGACGTGATACCGCGCGCTGGGCTGACGCCGGACGAGACCGCTCGGGACGATACGGCGCTGAATGTGGGGGCGCTGGATGTTGTCGGAAATCCGTGCGGCGCTTCATTGCGCCAATCATGCCACGCCCCGGCGATATAATGGCCGAAAACCGAGGGGGAGTAGCATGTATCGGTCAGTAGCCGTCCTGCTTGCGGTCTGCGTTGCGGCAGGCTGTTCGGAGCCCGGCGAGCCGGTCGCCGAAGTGACCGAGCCCGTCGCGGCACCGGAGTCGGCGGCGCCGCCTCTGGAGATGGTCGAGTGGCGAAGCTACGGCGGTAACCTCGCTGCGCATCGCTACTCTCCGCTCGATCAGATCGACGCGAGCAATGTCGCGAGTCTGCGCGTTGCCTGGCGCTGGCAGAGCGGTAACTTCGGGCCGCGACCGGAAGCAAAGAACGAAGCGACGCCGCTGATGATCGACGGCGTGCTCTATACGACGGCGGGCATTACGCGCAACGTCGTTGCCATCGACCCTGAAACCGGCGAGACACTCTGGATCTGGCGCCCGCAGGAAGACCCGGAACGATTCGATCGCGCGCCGCGCAAGAACTCCGGACGGGGTCTTTCGTACTGGACCGACGGGGCCGGCAACGATCGGCTGATCCTCGTGACGCCAGGGTTTCAGCTCGTCGCCCTGGATCCGGCGAGTGGGCGCCTGGTCCCCGGATTCGGCGAGCGCGGTATCGTCGACATGCTGCCCGGCGTTCGCGGTGCCGAGACCGAGCATGCCCGAATCGGCAACTCGACTCCGCCACTGATCATCGGCGACACGATCATCGTCGGTCCGGCGCACGCACCCGGGTCTGCGCCGCCGTCGCGGCAGAATGCCAAGGGCGATGTGCGCGCTTACGACGCCCGCACCGGCCAGGAGCTCTGGTCTTTTCACACGATCCCCGAGCGCGGCGAACCGGGCTACGACACCTGGCTCGAGGGTTCGGCCGAATACACCGGCAACGCAGGCGTC
The DNA here is from genome assembly GCA_050114575.1 of Gammaproteobacteria bacterium. Lineage (GTDB taxonomy): Bacteria > Pseudomonadota > Gammaproteobacteria > Steroidobacterales > Rariloculaceae > DATCZB01. The sequence continues at coordinate 3,105 of JASFSD010000133.1, forward strand.
TGGGGTCGTATCTCGGCCGACGTCGAGCGGGGTCTGGTGTACCTGCCGGTCGAGGCACCGACCAGCGACTGGTATGGCGGCGAGCGGCCCGGCAACAACCTCTACGGCAATTCGCTCGTTTGCGTCGATGCGCGCACGGGCAGAATCGTCTGGTATTACCAGCTCATCCATCATGACATCTGGGACTGGGACAATCCCACGGCGCCGATCCTCATGGATATCGAGGTCGACGGTGTCGAGATTCCGGCCGTTGCCCAGGTCACCAAGCAGGCCTGGGTCTATACCTTCAATCGCGTGACGGGCGAGCCGGTGTGGCCGATCGAGGAGCGGGCGGTTCCGCCTTCGGACGTGCCGGGTGAATGGACCTCCCCGACTCAGCCGTTTCCGACCCGGCCCGCGGCATTCGACCGCCAGGGCTTCACCGAGGACGACGTCATCGATTTCACGCCCGAGCTGCGCGCCGAGGCGCTGGAGTGGCTCGAGGGCGTTCGTATGGGGCCGATGTACACGCCGCCGTCGCTGGCTGATGACCCGAGCGGCACGAGCGGCACGATCTCGCTCCCGAGCGGCGTCGGCGGCGCCAACTGGGAGGCGGCGAGCTTCGATCCCGAGACCGGGATGCTCTACGTCGGGTCCTTCACGAGCCCCAACGTCCTCGCGCTGGTCCCGCCCGAGGACGACAGAGATATCCGCTACGTGCGCGGCGGCGCCCCGGCGTTCCCCGACCTCTCGGGGTTGCCGATCGTCAAGCCGCCATGGGGCCGGATCACGGCAATCGACATGCATACGGGCGAGCACGCCTGGATGCGCGCCAACGGGCCGACGCCGGACAATGTTCTCAATAATGCGGCGCTGGAAGGCCTCGATCTGCCCGAGACCGGGCGCGCGACGCGCCCCATGCTGCTCGCCACCCGGACATTATTGTTCGGAACGGACGGCTGGGGCGGGACGCCGGTGCTGCGTGCCTACGACAAGGCGACCGGAGCCGAGATCGCGTCGGTCGATCTGCCCGGTGCCTCGAGCGGCCTGCCCATGAGCTATGCCATCAATGGCAGGCAATTCGTCGTATTGCCGGTGGCCGGCGAACGCGGGGCCGAGCTCGTCGCGCTGACGCTGCCCGACTGACGTTCTCGGCGGTCGGCCGCCGTTCTGCCGCGCTGGTGCGCGGGCTGCATTCGGCACCGGCGACCCGGTCTGTATCACGGGCTGCCGGGCCGGCCGGTCCTCAGATCGGAAGGGATTTGTCGACGACGAAAACCTTGACGGTGTCGCGCTTGACGCCATCGTTTTTCATCGCGGAGACGTTCTCGTCCGATTGCAGCGACTCAAGGAAAGCGGCCGCATCGCTGACATCGACACAGACGGCGACTTCATTGTTGTCGCCGATTGCGTATTCGTAAACGCTGGCATGCCCCATCTCCCGAAACAGGTCTCGGTGGCCTCGGAACTCCGATTCCCATTTCCCGGTATCTTCGACTTCCGCCGTCAGTACGATCCTCGGCATGGCTGATCCCCCTCGTTAGTAGTCTTGTTGTAAACCGATTCAGACGGTTGCAGTCTAGTTGAACCGGCCGCGGCGCGCGAGGTCCGTTGGCCGTCGATGCCCGCCGCGTCGTTTGGGGTTTCGTGATGCGTGTCACGAATCGAACCGGCTATCGTTGACTCGACAGTGCCTGAGTGCATCATTGCACTAATGCACATGGTCATCGGAAACTGATTTGTTCATCTTGAAACCGCATTCCGGCGAGCCGCTCTACCGGCAGCTCTTCGAGCAGATAAGGCGCATGGTAGCGAGTGGCCAGCTGGCACCCGGTGATCCGCTGCCATCGATCCGGGAAGTCGCGCTGAAGCACGCGATCAATCCAATGACCGTCTCCAAGGTCTACAGCATGCTCGAGGCGGAGGGCGTGCTCGAGCGTAACCGCGGCAAGCCGATGACGGTGGCGATGCAATCGCGGCGGCAGGCCACGCCAACCGCGCGCCTCAAGCAGCTCGAGCCACATCTCGAGCATCTGATTCTGGCGGGGCGACAACTCGAGCTCGATGCCGACGACGTTGTCCATGCCCTGCGAACCAAATGGGAGAAGACCGATGGCTGAGCCATTCGTAGTTGCCGAGCATCTCGGCAAGTCGTTCGACGACAAGGCGGTGATCGACGACGTATCGTTCGAGATCGAGGCCGGCGATGTCGTCGGCGTCCTCGGTAAGAACGGTGCGGGCAAGACGACGCTGCTCGAGCTCATGCTCGGCTTCACGCCAACGACGAGCGGGAAGGTTGCAGTCTTCGGGCACGAAAGTTATCGACTGCCTGGAACCGCGAAGTCGAGAGTCGGTTTCGTCCCCCAGCAGGACGAGCTCATCGAGCAGCTGTCGGTTGCCGATCAACTGCGAATGACGCGTTCGTTCTACTCCGACTGGGACGATAGCCTGATCGATCGTCTCGTTGGCGCCTGGGAAATCGACCTGGGCGAGCGCGTTCGACAGCTTTCGATCGGGCAGCGGCAGAAATTGTCGATTCTGCAGGCGCTCGGGCACCGTCCGGATCTCCTGATGCTCGACGAGCCTGTCGCCAGCCTCGATCCGGTCGCTCGCCGCCGGTTTCTCGAGCAGATCGTCGAGATCGCATCGGGTGGCGATCGCGCTGTCGTCTTTTCGTCGCACATCGTCTCCGATATCGAACGTCTCGCAACCAAGATCTGGATTCTCAAAGACCGGAAGCTCTACTGGCGCGGCGACTTCGACGAGCTCAAGGAATCCGTCGTCCGCCTTCATCTGCGTGGGCAGGGAGCGATACCAAATGGCACGGCGATACCCAACACGCTTCATGTCGATGCCGGTGAGGGCTATGCGACGGTTATCGTGCATGACTGGACCGAATCGCTCCAGAGCGAAATTGCAGAGCTCACGCGCACCAAGGTGGAGGTCGAACGGCTGACGCTCGAGGATATCTTTCTGGAGCTGCATCGATGAGTGCCGTGCTGCGCCTCGTGCTGATGTACTTCGCTGCCACGCCGCTGCAGCGTGGACTGTCGGCGATCGGCCTGATTTTTATTTTGGTCGGAGCCGTCTCGCGCGTGTTCGTCTCTGGCTCGGTATTTACTGCCGCCTCGTACGGGCCGGACGCCGGGATGGCCGCAATTCTGCTGCTGTCACTGCCGTGGTTCGGCATGCTGCTGCTCGTCGCGGCAACGACCTTGATGCCGGCAATCGTGGAGCGCCTCGCAGTCGGCCGAAGCACTGGCGTCCTGCCCGGCGGACGGGCACGGCTGCTTGCCAGCATGCTGCTTGCGGCGGGGGTCCTGTCATCGATCGTCGCCTGCGAAGCGACCGTCGCGTTCATCGACTTCCAGATCGAGGCGAGTTACATGACCGTGTTCTACCGGACGCTGTTCATGGCCTTCATCGATTTCGGCCTGATCTATGCGGCGATCTGGCTGGTCACCAAGACCAACGGTGTCTGGCGGCTTGCAGGTGTGCTGTGGATCGTCGTCAGCATCGGTATTCCGCTGCGCTATATCGGCGGCATTCCGGCGTTGTCGCCGCTCGAGGGCTTCGGACTGGCCAGCTGGATCGTGTTCGGATCGCTCGTACTGTCCGGGGGGCGCGTCCGCCGCTCATTCCGAAACGCGATCGGCCACACCAGAGTTGCGTTCCGAAGACTGTTGCCGGCGACAAGTTACCGGCCCGGCCACGAGCTCGATCTCGTGCTCGGCACGACGCAC
>JASFSD010000134.1:0-6807 GCA_050114575.1 Gammaproteobacteria bacterium
ACCGGCGCTAGCCTCCAAGCGCCTCGGATCGCCACTAGGCTTCGGGCTCGGAGTTTCGCGGCTCTGGCTCGAGCTCGAAGTTGATTCGATTGACGACACCCGGAACGGCGACGGGCTGGCCGTCGACTATGCGCGGCTTGTACTTCCATTTCGACGCGGCTTCGATGGCTGCGCGCTCGAACAGCGTGCTGCTCGACTCGACGACGACGACATCCTCCGTGCTGCCCGTCGTGCTCACGGTGAAGCTCACGATGACGTAGCCTTCGAGCCCACGCGCGGCGGCGCGCGGTGGGTACACCGGGGCAATGTTGACGATCGGCAGGTATTCGTCGTCGCTTACGGCGGCTCCTCCGAGCCCCGGAACCTGGGCAATCCCGCGTAACTCGAGCAGCTGATTCAGCTTCTCGTACGCCTCCTCGTGGCGTCCGCTGCTGGCATAGAGCGCGCCTGCGCTGCGAAGCACCTGTTCGCGCAAACCTTGTGGAATATTCTCCTGCGCCAGCACATTCTCATAGGCATCGAGGGCGGCCTCGCTGTCGCCGCCCTCGAATGCGACGAACGCCATGAAATTCCAGTATTGCGCCCGTTCGTATTCGTTCAGGTCCAGCTGCGAAACACTCTCCAGCCAGGCACGCGCGCAGCCGATGTCGCCGGCTTCCACGCAGGTTTGCGCCTCGTTGAGCTGCTCGTATACCGTCGTCCTGATCGTCGGCACGACCGCGCGTCCGTCGGCTCGCCCATCGTCACCGTCGCTCTGCTGCGCCAGCGGCGCCTCGACAGCGAACGCGACAACGACGAGAGAAAATACGGTTGCCGCACGAATTCCGATCCGGGAGACACTGAGTCTTCGAGCCTTCTGCAACATGATTCTGATCCTCTGTTCGAGCTGTGATGCGGGCTCGGTCAGGGCGACGGCGCCGAAAGGTACCCGCTCGCTGCGCTGCCGAACCGAAAGTAATGCATTCGAGTAGTCGACCCTGTCTGTGCCTCGTCGAATGACGCGAGCATCGCAATCGATTTCGAGTGCCGCGCGCAGGCGCTTCAATTGCCACCAGAGCACAGGGTTCCACGGCATACAGGCAACCAGCAGCAGGGCGCCCAGCAGCATCAGTTGATCGCGTGCGGCGATGTGCTCACGCTCATGGGTCAGGACGAGCAAACGGAACTTCGCGTCTGCGTGCGCTATCCAGCGAGGCAATACGATTCTCGGCTTGAAGAAGCCAACCACTGCGGGACCGAGTCGATCCGACAACACGATCTCCTGGTTGCCGACCGAGATCGTATCCGCCCGACTCAGACTCCGATACAGACCGAACCCGGTAGCACACAGAAGCGCAAGCACCAGCGCCGACATGGCCGTCCAGACCACCGCGAGCGGGTAGTCGAAAGTGTCCCAGTCCGGAAGCGTCAACCACGATTCGCTGATCGCGCCGGTGACGGCGTTGGCAAACACGACCGGAACGACGCCCGGCATGAAATCGAATGCGAACGGAATGCCTTCACCGGGCTCGACAACGCCGGGGCCGGGCATCCAGACCGACCAGGCGGGCAGCACCACAGAGGCGAGGAGAGCAACCAGCCACACGCCGCGCCTGGCCCAACCGAGCTCGGCCATGATCCGATCCGAGAGCAGCGACGCCAGCCCGAGCAAGGCCCCAGTCAGCAGTGCATACGCCATCAGCGAGATCATTCCGGTTCCTCCCGCTGGGTCTGCTCGTCCAGAAGCTCTCGGATTCGCCTGATTTCCGCGTCGCTGAGCTTCTCGTCCGCGACCAGACGCGTGAGCAGGAGCTCCGTCGAACCCTGGAACAGTTTCTGGGTCAACGCCTGCACGGCGCTTCGCTGCGCATTGTCGCGCTCGACCAGCACCGAGTAGCGGTGCGCGCGCCCTTCCTCGTTGTGCGTAACGTATTGCTTGCTCTCGAGATTCCGCAGGATCGTCAGGACGGTCGTATAGGCGAGCTCGTCCTCGAGACTCTCCCTTACCTCGGCAACCGTCGAAGGCCCCCGCTCCCAGAGCACCTCCATGATGCTGGCTTCGCGATCGGTCAGGCTGATTTCCATGACACCCCCTTACTACTACAAACATAGTAGGCACTCCCCCGCATGCTTGTCAACTATGTTTGTAGTAGTAACGGCGCCGCAGGCCTCCCGGGTACCATCGAGCGGCCGCAGGCAGCCGGCAACGACAAGGAACTGAATTGACTCACTCGGCCACGGCATCGATCGAAGGGAAAACGATTCTGATTACCGGCGCTACGCGCGGCATCGGCTTTGCAACGGCAGCGGCGCTCGCCGGAATGAACGCCGATGTGATCGTTCACGGCCGCGACCCGGCACGCGTCGAGAAAGCGTGCGCCGACATCCGGCGGTCCTCCACCGGTAGCCACGTGTCCTCCGTCGTCGCCGACCTCGGCTCGCTGGCCGAGGTCAGACAGCTCGCGTCCGACATTCGGGCAACCACTGATCGGCTCGATGTTCTGATCAACAACGCGGGCCTCGTCACACGCAAACGCGAGCTGACCGTCGACGGCCTCGAGCGCCAGCTGGCCGTCAATCATCTCGCGCCGTTTCTGCTGACCAATCTCCTGCTTGGAATGCTCGAGTCGAGTGCTCCGGCCCGTATCGTCAATGTCTCTTCGATGGCGCATCGCAGAGCCGGCTTCGATCTTGACGACCTCAACTGGGAGCAACGGCGCTACAGCGGGATCGGCGCGTACGGGGCAACCAAGCTCGCCAACATACTGTTCACGCGCGAGCTGGCCCGGCGACTCGAAGGGACGGGCGTTACCGCAAACTGCCTGCACCCCGGCGTGGTGGCAACCCACATCTTTTCCGGCATGGGCATGCTGGGCGCTTTGTTCGGCATCCTGGCAAAGCCGTTGCTGATGTCCTCCCGGCGTGGTGCCAGGACTTCCGTCTTCGTCGCGTCCTCCGCTGACGTCGCTGGCGTCAGCGGTGAGTTTTTCGACGAATGCAAAGTCGTCGATCCTGCCCGGGCGGCGCTCGAGGCAGCGGACGCACGAAACCTCTGGGAAAGGAGCGAGCGACTAAGCGGTCTTGGAGGCAACGCGCACCGGCAATGACCGGACCGGCCGCGTTCGCTCCCGATCGCCGGCAATTGTCAAATTACGCAAAAGAGCCAATACGAGACCTGCTGCCGCGCCTCGAGCCCGCTTTCGCGGTAGGCTGGTTGTGATCCGCCGCTGACAGTCCAAAACACGACGGGCAACCCCGAAAAACGTTGACTGACAAGGCGCGCATTGGTTTATGTCAATGGCCTGGAAGGCCTATGACGCGATCGCCGACAGCGTTTATCGATCGCTTGCCGTTCGAGCAACAACCGACGACATCGAAATCGGGAAGGCCTATGCTGAAAATCGCTCTACCGAATTTCCGCAAGCTTGCCGGCGCGGCGGCTGGCACATTGGTTTTCCTGACGATTGCCGCATGCGGCGGAAGCGGACCCTCGGCACCGCCGACGACCACACCACCACCCGAGACGCCACCACCACTGCCGGCCCCACCCCCGGTTACCAAGGCCGCGGCATTCCAGTTCCTCAATCAGACCACTTTCGGCGCAACCGAGGCCGAGGCCGAGCGCGTCATCGACATGGGATACGAAGCCTGGATCGACGCGCAGATGCTCGAGCCTGTGTCCCTGCAACTGCCGTACGTGCAGTCGCAGCCCGAGCCTCAATTCGTCTTCCAGCGACACAACGATCGAGTGCACATCTGGGCGGACAATGCGATCAACGGCCCGGATCAACTCCGTCAGCGCGTGGCCTTTGCGCTCTCGGAGATCATGGTTGTTTCGCAGATCGGCGCGTTGCAGAACTCGCCTTTCAGCGTGACGAGCTATTACGACCTGCTGGCCGAAGGGGCTTTCGGAGACTTTCGCGACCTGATGGAGGGCGTCACGCTGCATCCTGCGATGGGCGTCTACCTGAGCATGCTGGGCAACGAGAAACCCGACGCCTCGAGGAATATCCGGCCGGACGAGAACTTCGCTCGCGAAATGATGCAGCTGTTTACGATCGGCCTGGTCGAGCTGAATATCGACGGCTCGGTTCGAACCGACTTCAATGGCGATCCGATCCCGACTTACACGCAGGAAATAATCGAGGGTTTCGCCCACGTCTATACGGGGTGGAATTTCGCCGGGGCAGACAGTTTCCGGCAGGCCCGACGCAACGACAACAATCAGATCATTCCGATGCAGCTGTATCCGGACTTTCACGACGACGGTGCCAAACAGTTGTTGAACGGCGTCGTTCTGCCCGCCGGACAATCCGGCGACCAGGACCTGCGGCAGGCGCTCGACAACATCTTCAACCATGCCAATGTCGGCCCGTTCATCGCCAAACGGCTGATCGAACGGCTCGTGACGAGCAACCCCTCACCGCAGTACGTCGCGCGAGTCGCCCGGACTTTCAACAACAATGGCTCAGGCATACGCGGCGACCTGGGAGCGGTGGTCAAGGCAATCCTGCTCGACCCCGAAGCGCGGCAGGCGACGGGATCGGACACGAAGGGCAAGCTCAAGGAACCGCTGCTGCGCTTGACGCAACTCTGGCGCGCCTACGACGCGCGCTCGGAAAGCGGCAGATTTCCTCTCGGCAGCGCGAACAATTTTCTCGGCCAGGGACCGCTGCAGTCGCCCTCGGTATTCAACTTCTTCAGCCCGTTCTTTGCACCGGCAGGCGAAATCCGCGACCGCGGCCTCGTTGCACCCGAACTGCAGATCGCGACCGAGCACCAGAACACGGTGCTCGCGACCGTAATGGCCTTCTACATCTATCTCTGGAATTCCGCCAATATCGACACGCTGCAGCCGAATAACGTCTACATCATCATCGATGAGGAGCTGGAGCTCGCGACGGATATCCAAGCGCTCATCGACCGCATCTCGGCAAAGCTCCTGGCTGGCGAAATCTCCGCGACGCTGCGCTCGGAAGTCATCGCCATGATCGAGCGGATTCCGGAAGACCAGCCGGTGGTCAGAGTCGCAGAAGCGATCTATTTCATCGTCACTTCACCCGAGTATGCGTACCAGCGCTGAGAGCCCGTAGATGAAGAAACTCAACCGCAGAAGCTTCATTCGTTCAGGGGTCACGGCCGCGGCATTCTCTAGCCTGCCAATCACGCAGGTGTACGGGCAAGCGGGAGGCTTCTCGGACTACCGCGCACTGATTTGCGTGTTCCTGTTCGGGGGCAACGACTCATTCAATATGCTGGTGCCGAGCAGCAGCGCCGAATACGGCATCTATGCAAACTCACGGCAGAATCTTGCGATCGCACAAGGCGACCTGCTGCCGATCAACCCGCTGAATCCCGATGGGGCGACCTACGGTCTCCATCCTTCGATGCCCGGTATCCGGGCCCTCTTCGAGGCGGGCCAGGCCGCCTTCGTGACCAATGTCGGACCGCTGCTCGAGCCGACCACGAAGGAGCAGTACCAAAGCCGGTCGATCGACCTGCCACCGCAGCTCTTCTCACACAACAATCAGCAGGATCAGTGGCACAGCCTCCGGGGTAAATCAACGGCCCCGACCGGATGGGCGGGCCGCATCGCCGATCTCTTGCAGCAGAATGTCGCGGACCAGCAACTGTCGCTCAATATTTCGCTGTCGGGTAATACGCTGTTTCAGTCCGGCGCCGATACGTTCGCCTACACCATCGGTCCGGACGGACCGGTGCAGTTCCTCGGGCTCGATGATGCCCAGTTCGGCGCCGACAGACGCCTCACGCTCGAACGAATCATCCAGGCGGAATACAGCAGCATCTACGAGCGCGGCTTTGCCGATGTGCAGCAGCGCGCGCTGGCAAGCGCCGACGCGGTCATCGCCGCCCTCGACAGTGCGCCGGCGCTCACCACGACCTTCCCGGACTCCCGGCTTGCGAACCAACTCGAAACCGTGGCGCGATTGATCAGCGTGCGCGACGATCTGGGCATGCATCGGCAGGTGTTTTTCGTCTCGACCGGCGGCTTCGACTCCCACGACAACCAGAACCAGAACCAACCCGGCCTGCTCGGCGGTATTAGCGAAGCTATTTCGGCGTTCCATTCGGCCACCGTCGAGCTCGGGATCTCGAGCCAGGTGACGACGTTTACGCAATCGGAGTTCGGTCGAACCCTGACCTCCAATGGCGACGGCACCGACCACGCCTGGGGCGGCAACCAGATCGTGGTCGGCGGCTCGGTCTCCGGCCGCCAGCTCTTCGGCAGCTACCCGCTGCTGCAGATCGGCAGCGACGACGATGTGGGTGGTGGCCGGTTGATCCCGACAACGTCGTCGGATCAGTACGCGGCGACGCTGGCCCGATGGTTCGGAGTACCCGACTCGGATCTCGACGCGGTAGCCCCGCATCTCGCCAACTTCGCAGCCCGGGACCTGGGATTCCTTGTCTAAAGATTTACGCGCCGGACCCAATTTCGTTGCCAAATCCGGCATCATTGTTGCTCTGGAAATCAGCGGCAAACGACAGACAGGACACAGTTGGCAACGGCGACCCGCAGACGGTTCTTGACGGCAGGCTTCGGCACAGCGTGCTACGCGCTGGCGCCGCTTGCCGCGCGTCAGTCGGTGACGATGGCGCAGACCGCAACGACGACTCAGGCGCTCGGCGACGCGCTGTATGTCCTGACGGCGGGCGGAGTCAACGCCGTTGCCCGGACCAACACTGGCGGCGTCGTGCTCGTCGATGGCGGCTCGACGGGGACATCGGCAGGTCTCCTCAGTGGGGCAGCCGGCCTTCCCGGCGGCGGCACTGTTCACACGCTGTTCAATACGCACTGGCACCCCG
>JASFSD010000135.1:0-6786 GCA_050114575.1 Gammaproteobacteria bacterium
TGGGCCTCGAGGGGAAGACGCGTTGCATCGATCCCGCAAATTCCACCCACTCGTCCGGCCCGTGAAAGTCGTCGACGATCAGAAAGCCGCCGCGCAGCAGGTACTCGCGCATTCGCAGAGCTTCCTCGTCGTTGAGCCGCATGAATCCGACCTTGACCGCATAGATGGCGGGATATTCGAAGATCGAATCGTCCCCGAGGCGCACCTGGCGACTGTCCGTCGTCGCATCCATCAGGGTCAACCGGCTGACGCCCTGCATGAAATGGAAATCCGCTTCGGGCCAGTCGCGAAGCCACGGCTCGCCGCGTCGTCCACCGAAGCGGCCGCCGTAGGCCCCGAAAGCCAGCCGCGCAAAGTGGACCTCGGACGACGGCGACTCCTGTGCCGGCGTCTGCGGCTGCCCCCGCGGCTGAGCTTCGGCCGCCGCAAGGCCGAGTATTGCCGCGGCGGCGATCGCGAGTGTCTGACCCTGAATTCGCCGTGGCATAGTCGCGAGCGTTGCCTCACTTGCGGGTTACGATCGATCGGTGCAGCTGACCGCCGACACGAGTCCCGAGTATAGTCCCGCAGCGAAGGAGGGGGCACCGAATGATCAACCCGTGCTCACGGCAGCCGATGCCGTGCGGTCCATTGTCGTCCGGCATCGTGTGATGGTCGGCGACGCGAGTACTTCCGTTTCGCAGGAGAGCTCCCGAGCGGGGGAGCGCTGGCTCCCGTTCCTGCTGCTGCTGTTCGTCGGTTCCGGCTGCGCGGCGCTGATCTACGAAGTCGTCTGGCTGCAGCTGTTGCAGCTTTCGATCGGCTCGTCGGCCGTCTCGCTCGGCGTGCTGCTGGGTGTCTACATGGGAGGCATGTGTCTCGGTAGCGTGCTGGCGCCGAAGCTCCTGAGCCCGCGGCATCATCCGCTCAAGGTCTATGCCGCGCTCGAGGCCGGAATCGGACTCCTCGGCGTGATCGTGCTGTTCGCCGTGCCTGCTCTCGGTGCCGCCTACACGAAAGTCGCTGGTACCGGGCAGGCCAACCTGATTCTGCGGGCGGTGGTTGCCGGAATCTGCCTCGTGCCGCCGACTCTGCTCATGGGCGCCACGCTGCCTGCCATCGGCCGCTGGGTGAAGGCGACTCCGCGCGGCGTCGCCTGGCTCGGCTTTTTTTACGGTGGCAATCTCGCGGGCGCCGTCGCGGGCAGCCTGGTCGCGGGCTTCTATCTGCTGCGCGTCTACGATATGCCGACAGCAACGGGCGCGGCGGTCGCGCTCAACTTCACGGTCGCCGCTCTGGCCTGGGTCGTAGCGAAGCGAACGGCCGGGAACGTGATTCAGGACGACGCCGGTGAGGAACCCGCTCGAGCGGCCGCGCGGCCGGAGTCGGCGCGTCTGATCTATGTCGTCATCGGCCTGTCCGGGCTAACGGCGCTCGGTGCGCAGGTCATATGGACGCGGCTCCTGTCGCTGCTTTTCGGCGGCACGGTCTACACGTTCTCGCTGATTCTCGCTGTCTTTCTCGTCGGGCTGGGTATTGGCAGCAGCGTCGGTGCGGCGCTGGCGCGCGACGTCGCGCGACCGCGCATCGTGCTGGGCTGGATTCAGCTCGGGCTGTGCCTGGCAATTGCCTGGGGCGGCTATGCCACGAGCGAGTCCCTGCCATTCTGGCCGATCAATCCGTCGGTTTCGAGCTCACTGGTCGTGAATTTCGAGCTGGATCTGATGCGAGCCATCTGGGTCATGCTGCCCGGGGCCGTGCTCTGGGGCGCGAGTTTTCCGCTGGCTCTGGCTTCGATCGCGGCGCCGGGACAGGATCCGGGCCGGTTAGTCGGCGGCGTCTACGCCGCGAACACGCTCGGGGCAATCGTGGGCGCGCTGATGACCAGTCTCGTGCTCGTTGCGACGGTCGGCAGCCAGGCAGCCCAGCAGCTGCTGCTGGGTCTGGCCGCTCTCTCGGCTCTGGTGCTGCTGCTTCCGGTTGCGTCCGGGTCGCGGCTGGCGCTGGCGCGGCAGATTGCCGTGTCCGCGGGCGTGGTCTTATTCGCGGTGTTGCTCGCGCGCACCGTGCCGCCGTTACCGGGCATGCTCGTCGCCTATGGCCGTTATACCTCGAGCTGGCTCGGGATGAGTGAAGTCATTTATGCCGGCGAAGGCGTCACGGCGTCGGTCGCCGTGACCCGCATGCCCAACGGCGTCCTCAATTACCATAATGCGGGCAAGGTGCAGGCCTCGAGCGAGCCCCAGGACATGCGGTTGCAGCGGATGCTCGGGCACATTACGACGCTGGTACCGGACTCTCCGGAGAGAGTGCTCGTGATCGGCCTCGGCGCCGGGGTGACGGCGGGCGCCGTGTCGATCGATCCTCTCGTGACCCGGCAGACGATTGCGGAGATCGAGCCGCTGGTTCCGCGCGTCGTCTCCGAGTACTTCTCGGAGTACAACTTCGATGTCGTCAACAACCCCAAGGTGGAGATTCACCTGGATGATGCCCGCCACTACCTGCTGACGACGGACGAAACGTTCGATGCCATCACCTCCGACCCGCTCGATCCCTGGGTCAAAGGCGCGGCTACGCTGTACACGCGTGAGTTCTTCGACGTCATCAAGGAACACCTGAATCCCGGCGGCGTCGTGACGCTGTTCGTGCAGCTCTACGAGAGCACCGAGGCGGCCTCGAAGAGCGAGATCGCGACGTTTCTGGAAGCCTTTCCGAACGGCGCCGTTTTTGCCAACACGATCAACGGCCGCGGCTACGATCTCGTGCTGTTCGGCCAGCTCGATAAGGGAACCATTGACGTGGATGCCGTTCAGGCCAGGCTCGAGGATCCGGCCTACTCGGCCATTGCCGCTTCACTGGCCGAGGTCGGTATCTATTCGGCGGTCGATCTTTTCGCGACTTATGCGGGCAGCGCCGGGGATCTCGAATCCTGGATCAGCGACGCCGAAGTCAATACGGACCGGAATCTCCGGCTGCAATACCTGGCCGGGCTCGGTCTCAACAGCTACGACAACCAGGCGATCTACCGCAGCATGATCGCCGACGTCGGCTACCCCGAGCGGCTGTTTACAGGCTCGGACGCCACGCTCGAGCAGCTGCGTCGGCGAATCGACACGAACCTGGTACTGGGATTGCGCTGAATCGGGCTGCGCGCCGGCGTTTGGCGCGGAATTTCCCGATTTTGGAGGTATGCTTAGAGGACTGACGCTGCGCCCGCGGCAGGTTTGGGTACAATCCAGTATAGATCTGCGGGAGGGAGTTTCGATGTCTATTCGCTCAAGCATGCTGGTCGCGGTTGCCATTCTCGGCGGTACCGCCGTCGGACAGGCGCTCGCCCATCATTCGTTCGCCGCCACCTACCTCCAGGATGAGGAGATAACGATCGAGGGCACGGTTCTGCAGTTCCAGTTCCGCAATCCGCATTCCTTCATCCACGTCCAGGCGCCCGATGATGACGGAGAGATGCACCGTTGGGCCGTCGAGTGGTCGAGCCCCTCGACGCTCAGCGGCGTCGGCGTCGATCGGGCAACGCTCCGGCCGGGTGATGTCATCCAGGTGACGGGCGAACCGGGACGCGACCCGTCGGACCACCGCATCAATGTCACGAGGATCTACAGGCCGGCGGACGGTTTCGAGTACAACGGCCGCAATGATTAGCCGCGCTTCGAGGCGGAGCGTGTCGGCGCGCTCCGCGCGTGTCACATTGGTCGCGTTGCTCGCCTGGATTGTCCCGGGCGCAGGGTTCGCGCAAATGAATATCTCCGGTGAATGGACCGGGCGTTATCACGAAGATTTCGACGACCGCGTCCCCGGCGACGTGCAGGGCGATTTCACCGGCGTTCCGCTGAACGATGCAGCGCGGCGTTATGCCGAAGCCTTCGACGTGACGCGCGTTGCCGTGCTCGAGCATCAGTGCCAACCCTATAACCTTCCGCATATCTACCGCGGGCCGCTGCAGTTCCGGCTATGGGAAATGAAGGATCCGGCGAATCAGGAAATCATCGCCTACCAGCAGTACATCGGCACCTACATGCAGTCGCGGACCATCTGGATGGACGGGCGACCGCACCCGCCGGAATACGCGCCGCACACCCACATGGGGTTTTCCACCGGGCAGTGGAACGGCGACATCCTGACGGTCCACACCACGCACATCAAGAAAGAGTTCTATCGGCGCAGCGGTATCCCCAGTTCCGACGAGACCACCGTCGTCGAGCACTACATCCGCCGCGGCGACCTGCTGTCGCACGTGATGATCATCACCGATCCCGTTTATCTGTCGGAGCCCTACGTCAACAGCCAGGAATTCGTGCTCATGGACCGCGAAAATCAGAACTGGCTGTACAACTGCGAGTACGTCATGGAAGTGCCGATGGACAAGAACGACGTGCCGCACTACCTGCCCGGTGAAAACCCGTTCATCGAGGACTATTCGAACAAATTCGGCCTGCCGTTCGAGGCTGTCATCGGCGGTGCCGAGACCATGTACCCGGAATATCTGCCGAAACTCGAAGAAATCATGGAAGAGCAGGCACAGTGAGGCGTGAGTTACGGCTTCTGCCGATTGCCGCGGCGGCGGGTCTCCTGGCGCTGTCGGCCGAAGCGCAAGAGAGCCGGATTGAGAGCGTTCACGTGCAGGGCAACGTCTATCTCCTGACCGGCGCCGCATCCAACATTGCTGTGCAGATCGGTGAAGACGGCATTCTGGTCGTCGACACCGGCGGCCGCGAGACCGGCGACGAAGTACTGGCTGCGATCCGCGAACTGTCGGACAAGCCGATCCGCTGGATCATCAATACGCACGAGCATGCAGACCATACCGGCGCCAACGCGGTGCTCTCCGCCGCGGGCGTGACAGTGAACGGCAATCCTGCGGCCATCGTTTCGCACGAGAACGTTCTGACCCGGATGGCGCTCGCCGACCGGCCCGTGCCCGAGTGGCCGCTCAATACGTTTTTCGAGTCGCAGCGGGATTTCTATTTCAACGGCGAGGCCGTATTCCTCTATCACATCCCCTCGGCGCATACGGACGGCGACATTCTGGTCTATTTTCGCGGCTCCGATGTGCTGGTCACGGGTGACTTGTTCGTCACCACGCATTTCCCGATGGTGGATCTCGAGTCGGGCGGTAACGTCGGCGGATTCATTGCGGGGTTGAACAAGGCGCTCGAGATCACGGTCCCGGCCTTTCTGCAGGAGGGCGGCACCTATGTGATCCCGGGCCACGGGCGGATCGGGGACGAGGCCGATGTCGTCTCGTATCGGGACCTGGTGCTGTTCGTCAGGGATCGCGTCCGACACATGATCGACGAGGGCATGAGCCTCAGGCAGGTGCTCGAGGCGAGACCCTCCCTCGACTACGACACCCGTTACGACAACGAACGGATACCCTGGACGACGGAGCAGTTCATCGAATCCGTCTATCGCTCACTGGAGGACTGACATGGCTTACCGACGACTTGCCGTCCTCACGATTGCGACGGGGCTTGCAGCCAACGCCGCGCTCGCACAGCGCGGGCCGGCGCCGGCCAATGCGCGCGACGTTGCGCCGATCGACCTGACGGGCACCTGGGTCTCGGTTGTCAGCGAAGACTGGCGGCATCGTATGGCGACACCACGCCGCGGCGACTATGAAAGCGTCCCACTCAACGCCGCCGGCCGCAGAGCTGCCGACGGCTGGGACCTCGCAGCCGACAACGCTGCCGGCGTGCAATGCAAAGCATTCGGCATTGGCGGCATCATGCGCCAGCCTGGCCGGCTGAATATCTCCTGGGAAGACGACGAGACGCTACGAATCGATTTCGATGCGGGCACTCAGACGCGGCTGCTGCACTTCGACAACCGCTTCCCCGAGTCGAATGAAAGGACCTGGCAGGGGCATTCCATGGCGGTCTGGCAGCGCCCGCCGGGCGGCCGTGGCGGTGCGGCTGCCGCCGGTGCGCCACGAGGCGGTGCCGGTGCGGTCGGAAGCGCCGAGGGCGTCGCCGCCGGCGGCGGCGGTCGCGGACAGCGCGGCGGACCCCCGCCTTCCGCCTCCATTTACGAAGGCGGCTCGCTCGAGGTCAGGACGACGATGTTCCGGGAAGGCTATCTGCGTAAGAACGGCGTGCCCTACAGCGAAGACGCCATGATTACGGAGTATTTCAATCGGCTGCCGACCCAACCGAACGGTGACGAGTGGCTGCTCGTGACGACGGTCGTCGACGATCCGACCTACCTCAGTCAGCCGTTTTATACGAGCACTCACTTCAGGCTAGAGCCCGACGACGACGGCTTCAACCCGACGCCCTGCCGCACGGCACCGCCGCCACCCTGACGGTCCAAAAGCCTGCCGCTGTCTTTGTCCGAAGCTGATGCAAGTCTCGCCGATCTGCCGGAAGTCACCGGCGATATCGGTTACCTGCCATCCGGTATCGAGCGGGCGGAGGTGCGCGTCTACCCGGTAAGCAGTGGTCTTGAAACCGTGCAGCCGCAGACGTTCTCGGTTCCCATGCCGATTCGTGACCTGCGCGCCGCGGCCGACCGACTCAGCCTCGACGAGCAGGGCTTCGAGTTTCATGCGCAAGCGTCTTCCTTCGAAAACTACTACGACGCCGATGCGGTAAGGGCGCTCTATTACCCCGAGGTTGCTCGGGTTATGCAGGATCTCTTGGGTGCCGAAGAGGTCATCGTGTTCGACCACAATGTTCGCAGCGCCGTGCGCTCTGCCCGCGGCGAGGCTGGTGTTCGCGAACCGGTCGCCCAGGCGCACAACGACTACACTGAAGAATCGGGCCCGGTGCGCAAGAACGCCATCCTCGAGAGTGC
>JASFSD010000136.1:0-6774 GCA_050114575.1 Gammaproteobacteria bacterium
CAGACCGTATTCAGGCCGCACAAGGTGCGCTACGAATGCCCCCGTTGCGGCCTGACGCGACACGATCTCGATGCGGTCCATTGCAAGCACTGCGGGCACGAGCTGCACATCCGCACCGAGGGCATCGGTTAGGGACGTCCCTCAGTCTTGCCGGAGCTCGGCCAGCGCCCGGATGTGCTCTGGCGTGGTGCCGCAGCAGCCGCCAATCAGGCTGGCGCCCGCCTCCAGCCATTCACGCCCGAGTGCCGCGTAGGCCGAAGGCGTGAGTGGTTCACCGAAACTCGACTCCGTGTCCTCGGGATAGGGCAACTCGGCCCAGGCGCCGATCGGTCCCTGCCACCGTTCGGCGAGCTCGGTGAGTGCGAATCCGGTCGCTTCGGCCGGCGAATGCATGATGGCGATGCCTGCCGGGTCGAAGCCCGCCACCATGTCGATGACTTCGGCGATCGGCTGCTCTGGGTTGTCGAAAGCGACGAGACCGTCGTTCTGAGGCAGAAGGCGGCAGCTGACGCCGACCCAGAACGGGAGCCCCGAGGCGCGAGCGGCGCGGCAGGCCCGGGCCGCATGGGCCGGGTCCTGCATCATCTCGAGCAGGATGAGATCGGCGCCGCATTCCGCGAAACAATCGGCGAGCTCGGCATAGGCCCGGTGCTCCGACTCGGCATCCGGGTAACGGCTGGTCTCGAAAGCGGGCGGCAGGCAGGACAGCGATGCCGCGACGCTGACGCTGGACCCGGAAAGGCTCGCTGCCTCGCGTGCGGCGCCAATGGCGCGACGATTGATGGTTTCGAACCGTGTATCCAGACCGGCGCTGGCCAGCACGAAGCGACTCGTCGCAAAGGTGTTGGCCGTAATGACGTCGGCGCCGGCACCAATGTAATCGGCATGAATTTCGCGCAGGACTTCGAGGTGGTGAAGGTTCGCCGCGGCCGACCAGCAAAGCTTCGAGAGGCTCACGCCGCGCCGGCGCAGCTCGCTGCCGGTGCCGCCGTCGAGAATTCGAAGTCCCTGGCCGCCCGGCCGGTGTGCGCGATTCATGATGCTATTCTAGGCCGCCGCGGGAGCCCGCCGAATCCAAAACCAGAATAATGAGCGATCCAGAATCGGGACGTGACAAGCTGCGTATCGCCGTGCTGGCTTCGGGTTCGGGCACGACGCTGCAGGCGGTCGTCGATGCCTGCGAACATGGGACGCTTCACGGCGAGGTCGTGCTCGTCATCAGCAACAACAGCGCGTCGGGCGCCATGCAGAGGGCTGCCCGCCACGGTATCGCCTCGCTGCATCTGAGCAGCCGTACGCATGCCGATCCGGCGGCGCTCGATCGCGCGATTGCCGGAGCGCTCGGCGATGCCGCACCCGACATCGTCCTGCTCGCCGGCTACATGAAAAAGCTCGGACCCGAGACGCTCGCCGCTTGCGGCGGCCGAGTCATCAACACGCATCCGTCCCTGTTGCCGAAGTACGGCGGGCAGGGCATGTATGGCGGGCATGTCCATGCGGCCGTCATCGAGTCCGGCGACAGCGCGACCGGAATCTCGGTCCATCTCGTGGACGGTGACTACGATACGGGAGCGGTGCTGGCGCAGCGCGAGGTGCCGGTCGCGCCCGAAGACGACGCCGAATCGCTCGCACAACGCGTGCAGGCCACGGAGCGACCGTTCCTGGTCGAGGTCCTGCAGCAGATCGCATCCGGCAGTATCCGACTGCCGGCAAACCCGAGCAGTGCCGGGCGCGATTGAAATCGCCCGACCGAGGGACGATGATCGGGTGTCGGCTGGTCGGGCCTCGAGCGGCTGCTACAAGGGGGAGAATGTCGGTGCAAAGAACGGCGCATAGATGGCGGCAACTTTTACTCGGCGCGGCTGGCCTCGTCGTCAGCTCGGTTTCGTATTCGCAGTCCGGAGATTTCGTCCCGATTACGAACGAGCGCCTGCACGAACCGGAGGCCGGTGACTGGATCGGCTATCGGCGCACCTACGATGTCACCGCGCACAGCCCGATGACCAAGATCAATCGGCGCAACGTGGACGATCTGCGGGTCGTCTGGGCATACACGATGCGGGACAACAGCCGCTGGGTTGCGACACCCATCGTCGCCAACGGGCTCATGTACGTGTCCGAAGGCTCGGGCCGGGTCGTCGCGCTCGACGCGGTCACGGGCGAGCTCGTCTGGGAGCAGACGCGCAGCTTTCCCGACGACATCTCGGTCTCGGAAGCCGCGCGGCGGCACCGCGGTGTCTCGATCTATGGCGACGTGATTTACTGGGGCACGGCAGACAGCTATCTCGTCGCACTCGACGCCCGCACCGGCCAGGTTCGGTGGGAGGTGCAGACGGCGGATTATCACGACGGCGAAGGTCATGCCCACCCGCCGCTGATCGCCGACGGCAAGGTCTTCATCGGCATGTCCGGCGGTGACTTCGCGGCCCGGGGCAAGCTGCAGGCGTTCGATGCGGCGACGGGTGAAAAGCTCTGGACGTTCTACACGATTCCCGGCCGCGAGGATCCGGGTGCCGAGACCTGGGACTGGAATGCCGAGTTTCCGCCGGCGGGCGCCGCAACCTGGAATACGATCAGCTTCGATCCCGAGCTCAATCTCGTCTACGCGCCGACCGGCCAGCCCTCACCCTGGACCACGGCAACGCGCGGGCTCGGCGATTCGCTGTATACCAACAGCATCGTTGCCGTCGACGCCGATACCGGCGAGCTGCGCTGGCACTTCCAGCTCAATCCGGCCGACGAATGGGATCGCGCCGCGTACGAGAGCATGCTCGTCGACCTCGAGATCGACGGCGTGATTCGCAAGGCTCTGATTCAGACGGGCAAGATCGGCTGGGGCGTGGTCCTGGACCGGGCGACGGGTGAGTTTCTGCACGCCTTCCGCACGGCGTACGACAACACGATCACCGGCTGGACCGACGAGGGCCGCCCGATCTACGATCCGAAGACGGTCCCAGTGCCGGCCGACGTCGATTCGGGCCGCGTGTTCGAGATCTGCCCGCACATTCATGGCGCGCGCAACCTGCAGGCGGCGAGCTACAGCCCCGACACCGGGCTTTATTATCTCGGCGTCAACAACTCCTGCATGAATGCCGTCGTGGTGACGCCCGTGATGAGCCGGTTCGGGCTGACCGGCGTCTCGTACACGGCCTCGCTGGCGCCAGGCTACGATTTCGTCGGCGAGTTCGTCGCCTTCGATCCGGTGACGGGCGAGCGCGAATGGGTGTATCGGCCCGAGAGCGGGACACCAATGACGGCATCGGCGTTGTCCACCTCGGGCGGCATCGTGTTCGGCGGCACGGCCGACCGGCAGTTCTTCGCGCTGCACGACGAGACGGGCGAGCTGCTCTGGCAAACGAGGCTCAACGGCGACATCTCCGGTGCGCCCATCACGTTCGAGGTCGACGGCAAGCAGTACGTCGCTGTGGCCGCAGGCGGTCGGGCCGCGCCGACCACGACGCTCGGCCGTCTCGTCGGCGTCGACGTGCCGCAGGGTTCAGGCACCGTCTGGGTCTTCTCTCTGCCCGACAACGAACCGCGGCAGGTGCCGAGACCGATGCGCCTCGACACGCCGACGCGGTTGCTGACCGACGGCATCTACCAGGCGGCGCAGGCCGAGCAGGGCGAAGAGATCTTCAATCGCGAGTGCAGCAGCTGCCATGAGATCGAGAATTACTCGGGGCCCGATCTCGCCGCCAAATGGGGTGGCGGTGTCCTGAGCGACATCTACCAGGACATTTCACTCGCGATGCCCCCAGCCAACCCGGGCGGGCTGACGCCCGTTAGCTACGCGAGCATCGTGGCGTATTTCCTGCGCGAGAGCGGCTATCCCGCGGGTAACGCGGCTTTGCCTGGAAGCGCCTTCCAGCTCGGCAGCATTGCGATCGGTGAGGCAGTCGAGCCCTGACGGCTACGGTAACGGCTTGGTGACGAACAGCGTCGGATCCGACCACGGCCCGAAACCGTATCGCTCGTAGAGTCGCTTGGCGTGGCGATTGCTGTCGCGCACCTCGAGCGTCATGCGCGACGCCCCGGCGGCACGCGCGCGGCTTTCGGCTTCGTCGAGCAGCGCGGTGCCGATGCCTTGGCCCCGATACTCGGGCAGCACGACGAGGTCGTGGATGTTGAGCACGGGTTTCGCAGTGAACGTCGAAAACACCCAGAAACATACGGCTGCGCCGGCAAAGACCTCATCCACGACGGCAAGCAGCACGAGCTTCGTCGGGTGGCGCTTCAGTCCCGGCACGATCTCATTCGTGATAGCCGCATCGATCGGTGCCGACTGCCCGTTGGGCTCGACCGCATAGGAGTCGAGCAGCTTTACGAGCGCGTGGCCCTCGGCGTCGTCATCGAGGTCGGATTCGATTACGCTGATATCCATTCGGCTGGCCATGAGTGATCGGGCTTGGAGTCGAAGTTGCGGCAGGCGGGGAACGCCTCGCTGCCGCAAGCAGATGATAACAACAGCATGAAGGGGGCAGACATGGGGGAGTGGCTCAAGGGGATTTGGCCGGCGAGAGTTCTGGTCATCGCCGGATTTCTGTTCGGCCGGAACAGTATCGGCGCGACAGTAACGCATATCGGCAACGATCTGTTCTTGCTCGTGCCCGATTCGCCGAATGGACCGGCCCACAGCTGGCATCACTTTTTTCGCGAGCTCGGTGGCGACTTCGGCGCGATGGCGGCCATCCTGCTGATCCTGTTCGCGGCGCCGAAGTACCGGACGCCTGTGACCTGGTGGGTGATGTTGATCCTGATGATCGGGTTCTACGCGCCGTTCTGGGCCGGTGTGCCATTCATGGCGGAGCTCGGCGCACCGAGTCTGGCGGCCGAGATCAATCATCTGATGATGGCGGTGCCAACGCTGATCGGTTGCGCGCTGGCCTGGCCGCACTTCAGGCGCGGCATCGGAGCCTAGTCGTCGTCTTCCTCGTCCTCGCGCGGGGCGAGGTAGCGCATGAACTCGTCTTCGAATGCGAGCAGTCGCGTGTCGGTGATTCGGTCGACGTAGAGCTTGCCGTCGAGGTGGTCGAACTCGTGCTGGAACACGGTCGCGAGGAAGCCGCTGAGCTCGACCGATTGCTCACGGCCTGCGAGATCGAGATAGTCGACCCGAATCCCCTGCGGCCGCTCGACGAAGCCGCGCAGCCCGGGCACCGAGAGACAGCCCTCCCAGAAGCCGCGGGACTCCTCGTCGAGGACGGTGATTGCGGGGTTGACGAACACCGTCAAAGGCATGCCCGGGATGTCGCCGTAGCGGGTGCCGCTTTCGGGTATCTCGACGATCGCAAGCCGAACCGATTCGCCGACCTGCGGCGCGGCGAGGCCGATGCCACCGTAGTCGTGCAGCGTGTCGATCATGTCGACGAGCAGACGCTTGATCTCGTCGCTTGCGATCGCTGCCGGGTCGAGCGGATCGGCGGGACGTCGCAGCACGGGATGACCCATGCGCAGGACTTTGCGGACTGCCACGGCTAGTATCTCCTGATCGACGGCCTGCGCGCCGGATACGCGGCTGGCCGTGGGGCAAAGTGTAACGGTATCTTAGGGGGTGATGTGTGGACGTTACCTGACGCCGGAAGAAGGCGACCTCGAGCGGGCCTGGGACCTGTCTGCTCCCGAAGGTTACCACCAGTCCTACAATCTGGCGCCCAGCCAGCTCGCACCCATCGTGCTGCCGGAAGACGAAGGTGGCCGCAGGATCGAAGCGCTGATCTGGGGGTTTCAGCCGCACTGGGCCAAGCGCGGCTGGATCAACGCGCGGTCGGAGACGGTTTTTTCGTCACGAGCGTTCGCGCCTGCCGCCAGGCGCAACCGCTGCCTGGTGCCGGCGCTCGGCTGGTACGAATGGCAGGGCAAGGAGCGGCCGCGCCAGCCGTGGCTGTTTCATCTGGATGGATTCAAGCCGTTCGCCTTCGCCGGCATCTTTACGCCCGGCGGCGACGACGCCCCGCCGAGCTTCGCGATACTGACCACCGAGGCGCCGCCACCGCTGGCCGAGATCCACGGCCGGATGCCGGTCGTGCTCGAGGATTCGGATTACGACCGGTGGCTCGCCAGCGATTGCGTCGAGGACGAAGCTCAAGCCATCATTGGCAACAATCGGGTCGATATGGCGGTCTATAAGGTATCGTCGTACGTGAACAAGCCCGCGAACAACGACGCCGCCTGTATTCGGCCGCTCGAGTGAAGGAGTCGAAGATGAGAACGAAGCTGTTGACCATTCTGGCCCTGACGACGCTGGTGGCGCTGCCGGCATACACGGTGGAGCAGGGTGACAAAGCGCCTGCCTTCAGCGCGCGGGATTTCACGGGCAACACAGTCGAGTTTCCCGAGGTGCTGGAAGGTAAGCCGACAGTCATGGTGTTCTGGGCCACCTGGTGCGGCTATTGCCGGGCCTTCATGCCCTATCTCGAACGAATTCAGAACGATTACGGCTCTGATCAGATCAACGTCCTGACCGTCAACGCCAAGGAAGACGGCAGTGGTGGCGATCCGGCGACTTACATGAATAACCTGGCGATTGAAAAGATCGCCGTCGCCAACGGCGATGCAATCGCGGCCGATTACGGCGTCGAGTACATCCCGGGGCTCATGGTCATCGCGCCCGACGGCACCGTCGCCTATCGCCGGGCCTGGACCGATCTACCGGCCGGCGACCGGGTCGCTAGCTTCTGGTCGCGCCAGGTTCGAAGAGCGCTCGACGAGTTGCTCTAGAGAGCAGGCTAGGCGCCGAGCAGGTACATCTGGCCGGCCACCGCAATCCGGTGACCT
>JASFSD010000137.1:0-6735 GCA_050114575.1 Gammaproteobacteria bacterium
CGGCGCCGATGCCCATGGCGATTGCGATGCCTTTGGGCGCATCGATCGTAGGAGTCGGATCGGAACCCTCCAGCGTTTCCAGAACCTGTTTCTCGTCGAGGACGGCGCCATCGTCAGGTTCCGGAGCGGCCAGCGGCGATTCCGGGAGCTCATTGGTACGTGCAGGGTCTGCCATGTTGCACACCTTTTACTTGGGTAGTTTGAGACTATCTGCCGGCAAAGAGCCGGCATAAGACGTCAGTCACATTGGTCGGCACGTTTCATAATACGCGAGTTCTCCCGACACTTCCCGACTAAACGACGCCGCGATCGCGCCGTTGCCCTTCTATTAACAACACGTAATCCGACGGCCGTTTAACAGCGGCGCAAAAAATTCCCAGCCATTTGCAAAATCTTTCTATCGGACTGTTTCACGTGTCCCCTATAAGTGGTTGAGCTCCAAGAGCTTTGGCTCGCACAGAAAAACAAGGGCGAGCCCAGTAATAACAAGGGCTTCAGAACAAAAAGAACGGAATGAAGGGAAAACCAACCGCGAATCGCGAGCGCAAGCCACGCAGTTTGTCTGCGTTATGGCAACTGTCGATTCCGGTAACCATCATGAGCGGTCTCATCTATTTGTCGATCTCGGGCGACGATACCTCCTCACGGCCCGACTTCGCGCGAACGCTCGAGCGTGAGGGGCAAGGTATCGCTGTGCCTGATGCCGACGTGGAACTCCAGGGCGGTTCTGCTGCGCCAGCATCGTCTACAGGCGTTTCGGCTCCGCAGGGGTCACTCGCGGGACTTACCTTCGAGGATCTCAGGTCTCGTACGACGCACAGAGCGCACTACACCACGCTCGCCGAGCGATGTGCCACCGGAACAGCCGAAGCAGGGATGCAGTGCGCCAGCAGCGCACGCTACGTGTATGCCGGTGGGCTGGCGGGTGACGATGGTGCGGATGATGGGTTAGCCCATGAGATTTCCGGTCGCGTGATGACGCCTGATGGGTTCGGGGTTGGCGGAGTCTCTATCGTCGCGACGCAGATTGCCGCAACCGGCGCGAATGACAGCGTTGCGCGCGAGCCCGAGCCTGCCATGCGCTTTCAGTCCGTTTCAATCGATGACGGCAACTATGCCTTCCGCGATCTTCCGGAAGGCAACTACCGCATTCAATCGGCGCGGCACGGGCGCTACGGCGCCGTGCGCATTACTGCGCGAACGGGTGTCGATTACGCCGACATCGTGCTCTCCGAGCAGAAGCAGTATCTCGTCGAAGGCAGTGTCACCGACGAATACGGGTCGCCGTTGAGCCACGTCACGGTGTTACCCGTTGTGGAAGGGGTTCCCAGCGTTCGGACGGATCGAGACGGTCGCTTCGAATTGCCGGTGTCGCTGTCGCCTTCAGCGAGTCACCTGACGCTTCGGTTCGAAGCGACGGGCTTCAGCGAACTCAGCTATTCGGCATCGCTGCTGGCGCCGGAAAAGATTCTCGATACGCGTGATCGCGAGCGGCTTGCGCTCGATATTGTCATGGAGCCCGTTGCCGTGACGACCAATGTCGCCGGCACGCTGACAACGCCGGAGGGCAGACCGATCGTCGGCAAGACGGTGGAGCTAAGAGCTATCGGCTCGCAGGAAAGCTACCGTGCCGTGACCGATCGTCACGGTGAGTACGAGTTCCCCGTCATCACGGCGGACAAGCGCTATCAGCTGCGGGCGAGCGGTCAGCCGAACTACGCGGATTATCGCTCGGAAGTCCTCGTAACGACTCAGGAGTACCGTTTCGATGCGGTCATGGAACCGTTCGAGTACGGCACACTGCGCGGTCGCATCGTCGACCAGGACGGCGGGCCCGTACGCGACGTCGAGCTCGCTTTGCGCAACGCCGGCTCCGCGCAGCCGAACGCCGTCGTTCGAAGCGATGCTTCGGGCAGCTTCGTCATCCGCGAGGCTCCCGCCGGTGAATCCGTACTTGCGAGTCAGGCCATGCCGTCGTTCTCGGTCAGAGGAATCGAGGTGCAGCCGGGTCGTGAGTCCTTCGTCGATCTGGTCGTCGACTGGGGCAGCCATGAGCTCGCCGGGGTCGTTGTCGATCGCAACGGGCGGGCAGTCCCGGCATCGCAGGTGCTGCTCAAGTGGTCGCACGAGACGGACAAAGGCATTCGCTCGAGCGTCACGCGCCGGACGGCCACCGATTACCAGGGGCGATTCAAGTTCGATCAACTGGGGCCCGGCCCGCATTCACTCGTCGTGGATGCCCCGGGATTCGAGCGGGTTGCTCTAAATCACGAATTGAGACGTGACGGTTACGACGTGACCGTGCACCTGCATTAAGACTTAGAAACCTAGCGAAAAAGAAATACAGCTAACAACAAGGAAGTTGAGCCATGGGAAACGAGAAGCCGATTCCGGCGACCTATAAGACACTTGCTGCAGCCATCCTGGGCATCTGCTCGGGGCTGCCAGCCCTCGCGCAGGCACAGAATCCGTTCGACATCGGTTCCACAACTGACATCCCGGATGCCGCAACAACCCAGTTCTCCGACCCCTTCGGCAGCATTTCGGAATTGGGGCCGGTCAACTCGAATCAGAACAAGCTCAACGTCGTTCATCTGAATGACCCTTCTGTTTCTCCGACGGTGCTGGGTTTCGAGAGCAATAACGTCTCGACTGATCTCATGAACATGTGGCTCGCGACGGAGGAGGATGCGAACGGCGATTTGTGGTTCTATTTCGCCTGGGAGCGCGAGCCCTCCAGCGGCAGCAGTAAGATCTTCATCGAGCTGCAGTCGGCCCCGGCTGACGCGGCATGTGACTTCACCGGGATTGATCAGGTTGAGCCGATCGATCCCGCCGAGCAGGCATTGATCGACGGCTGTAACCCCTGGGCAAATCGCCAGGCGGGCGATTTCCTGGTCATCTGGGACTTCAACGGTTCGCAGCCGAATCCGGTGCTTCAGGAGTTCAACGGCACCGTGTTCGGACCCGAGATCCAACTTGCTGAATTCGGCTTCGTCGAGTCAGCCCTCAATGGCGATTCGACTCGCGGCGAAGCCGCTATCAATCTCTCTGCGGCAATCTTCGGCGACGTGGACCAGTGTTTCGCGGTCGCGAACATCATTCCGGGATCGCTGACTGGCAACTCCGACCAGGCAGACTACAAGGACACGATCCTCGCCAATATCACCGACCAGGTCTCGATCTCGAATTGCGGCACGCTGAGAGTCACGAAAGTCACGGATCCAGCCGATGGCGTCGGCGAGTTCGACTATCGCGTCGATCGCGGCGAGAGCGGCGACTTCATCGACTTCTCGAACAATACGTTCGTCGAGGGCACGCTCGTCAATGACGGCGGCACGGCCTCGCATTTGTTGATCGGCGGCGACAATTACGAGCTGTCCGAGGATCTGACGGGTGAGCCGAATTACGCGCTCAACTCGATCGTTTGTAACGACGTTGACGTAACCAGCAGCTCGTTCTCTGTTGCCGTGTCGGAAACGACCAACTGCATCATCACGAATGAGCTGCGTCAGGGTACGCTGACCGTAACCAAGCTCGTGGTAGACAACTACGACAACGAACCGGCGCCGGCTTCTGACTTCTGTATCCAGATCCAGGACGGCAGCAACACGGCACCTTTTGCCGGTGACAGCAACGGAACCGAGTTCACGTTCCTGCACGGCCACGCGTACAACGTGGTCGAGGTTGCCTGCGGCGATCCCGACACTTCACCGCCGGGGTACACGGCCAGCTATTCAGCCGAGTGCACGGACGTAATCGATGAGAATGATCCGAAAGAATGCGTGATCACGAACTCGAAGGATCCGCAGGGACAGGCCCAGCTGACGCTGGTCAAGAATCTGATCAAGAACAACGGTGGCACGGCTTCGGAGACCGACTGGACGCTGAGCGCGACGCTCAGGGACGACGCCCCGGGCGTCTGCACCGATCTCGGTATCAGTGGCGACGGCGGTGCCAGCGGTTCCGTCAGTGTCACTGACGAACTTGCCATGTGTACCTACGTTCTCGCCGAGTCAGTTGGCCCGGCCGGCTACTCGGCCAGCGACTGGTCCTGCGAAGGCGACTACATCCTCGAGGGCAACGAGGTCGTTGTCGGCAGCGGTGGCGCAACCTGTGCAATTACCAACGACGACATTCCAGCCTCGCTGACGCTGGTCAAGAATGTCACGAACGACCACGGTGGTATGGCACAGCCCGGACACTTTACGCTGACGGCCACGGGACCGACGTCGATCTCTGGTGCCGGCGGTGCTTCGAGTGACCTCACGTTCTCGGCCGGCAGCTACACGCTGTCCGAGACGGGCCCAAGCGGCTACATGGCTTCGGCATGGAGCTGTGATGGCGGCTCGCTCGACGGCGATGTCGTCACGCTCGGGCTCGGCGAAGAAGCTACGTGCTCGATCACGAACGACGACATTCAGCCTTCGCTGACGGTTATCAAGCATGTCGAAAATCCGTATGGGACCGACCTTGGACCGAACGACTTCTCGCTCTATGTCGATGGCGCCAGCGTCGTCTCGGGAGCGGAGAACCTCATCAATGCAGGAACGTACACCGTCTCGGAAGACAATCTGCCGGGATTCCAGGCGAGCGCCTGGTCCGGTGACTGTGCCGCAGACGGCAGCATCACGATGCTCGTGGGCGGCAACTACACCTGCGAGATCACGAATACCGATCTTCCGCCAGAGCTGACGATCGAGAAGTCGGCCATCACGCCGATCGCGATTCCCGGTTCGGAGATGGCGTATTCGATCACGGTCAGAAACATCGGCGCGGGACCGGCCAGGGATGTGGTCATGACCGACATTCTGCCGCCGGCAGGTAATCCGGAGGAAAACCTGGCGGCGTTCGATAGCTGGATCATCCCCGACGAGTGCTCGATCGACGCCGACACCGGCACGATGAGCTGCCAGGTCGGCGATCTGGCGCTCGATCCGACGCCTGGCACCGTAGACGGTGACGAGGCCACCTACACGGCGGTCATCAGCACCACGGTGCCGGTCGATTACCTCGAGCCTGAAGGCGGCGAGCCCGGTGGCTTCGGGGCGGTCGGCAGCAACTGGGAGGTCGACGGCAATCTGACCGACGACAACGGAGACGGCACGGTCGACTGGCTGACCCCGGGTCTCGATCTCTTGGTCGTCGAGGACGCTCCGCTGATCGACCTTTCGCCCGATTACGTGATCGACAACTCGTTCATCGACGGTGCCAAGGAAAATCAAGTGGCCCCGACTGTCGAAGATCACGCGGTTCCGCAGAACAAGAGCGACCTGATCAGAATGATGGTGGCCCAGGACAATATCGACGGTAGCAATTTCGTCGCTCTGGGCTGGCAGCGGACGCTCGACCTCGGCACCTCGAACTTCGACTGGGAGATGAACCAGTCCGATACGCTAAGCGCAAACGGCGTAACTCCGATCAGGACCGATGGCGACGTGCTCTTCAGCTTCGACTTCGAGTCCAGCGGCAACATCGTCATGCTCTCCAAGCGGGAGTGGAACGGTGACACGGAGTCCTGGAGTGAGCCCGAGCGGCTCGACCTCGTGGGATCCGGCTATGCCGCTATCAATAATCCGGGGTGGTTCGGCACGATCTCGAACGCTGAGCCGGACATCGCGCTCCAGCCGATGCCGAACAATTCCTTCGGTGAAGCGGTCATCAACATGACCCAGGCCTTCGGCACCAACTGCCGGGTGTTCGTCTCGACCTACGTCAAGGGTCGCTCCTCGACGCCATTCACCGCAGTGCTGAAGGACTTCATCGCTCCGGTCGACGTGGTCATCGACACCTGCCGGACCATCGACATGCTCAATGTCGCCGAGGCCGATGCCAGCAACTGGGATCTGCCGCCGGTCAGCGACTCCGCGACGGTGCTGCTCAGCAATGCGCCTGAGTATGCCGGTGACGAGGACGGAGACGGCATCGCGAACTTTGCCGATCCGGACGACGACAATGACGGCGTCGCCGACGAGGTCGATGCCTTCCCGCTGGATCCGAACGAATGGGAGGATCTCGACGGCGATGGTTACGGCGACAATCTTGCCGACGCCTTCCCGAACGACCCGAACGAGTGGTCTGACGCCGACGGCGATGGCGTTGGCAATAACTCCGACGCTTTCCCGAACGATCCCAGTGAATCGGCGGATTCCGATGGCGACGGGGTCGGCGACAATGCCGATGCCTTCCCCAACGATCCGCTGGAGACCTCGGATTGGGATAACGACGGAATCGGCGACAACCTCGACACCGACGATGACAACGATGGTCTGTCGGACAGCGAGGAGGGAGTGCTCGGCACGGACCGGCTGAATCCGGATTCCGACGGCGATGGCGCCCTGGACGGCGCTGATGCCTTCCCGCTCGATCCGACCGAGACGGTCGACACGGACGGCGACGGCGTTGGCGACAACGCGGACGCCTATCCCGAGGACCCGACCCGGTGGCTGGCCGACGCGGACAACGACGGCGTTCCCGACGACCTGGATGCCTTCCCGAACGATCCCACGGAGTCGGTCGACACGGATGGCGATGGCATCGGCAACAACGCCGATCCGGACGACGACAACGACGGCGCGGCCGATGGCTCGGACGCCTTCCCGCTCGATCCGGCGGAGTCGGTCGACAGCGATGGCGACGGCATCGGTAACAACGCCGATCCGGACGACGACAACGACGGTGTGGCCGATGGTTCCGATGCCTTCCCCCTCGATCCGGCGGAGTCGGTCGACAGCG
>JASFSD010000138.1:0-6730 GCA_050114575.1 Gammaproteobacteria bacterium
TTCTCCACCGCTCGCTGGCCTCGTTATCGCCACACTCGCGATGCCTTTCGCTGCCGTCGCACAGGACCGAGTCGTGCCGGATACCTATCTTGCGGTCACGACCAACATGCAACCCGCCGAGGTGCAGCTCAAAGCCGACGTAATTCGCTGGTCGTCCGCCGAAGAACGAGCGGCCGTGATTGCGGCGCTGGACAGCGACGAACCCGCCGCGGCACTCAAGGATCTGCCCACGATGGGCGTTGTCTGGAGGGAGAACAGCGCGGTCGGGAATTCGATCAAGTATGCGTATCGGACTGGGGCTGAAGACGGTGAACGTGTCACGCTGGTGACGGAAAAGCAGATCGGCTATACGAGCTTCAAACCATGGGCAGCCGAAAATCCAGCGGATGAGGTTTCGACCGACTACACGGTAATCGAGATGAACGTGGGCGAAGGCGGCAGCGGCCTCGGAACGATGTCGCTCGGCGCGAATGTCAGCATCGATCGGGAGTCGGATCTGATTTCCCTTGCTGCGGACGACGCGGAGCCCCTGTTGACGAATGTCCGGATGGCGCCCAAACCCTACTGGGCGAATGCGGACTAGCCGCTACTTCCACGTCACCTCCATCGCGAAGAAGTGGTCGAAGACTTCGCGATTGGGGTGATTGGAATCGTTTCGCTCAGGACTGCGAATATAGAAGTCGAGTTGTTGCGCCGCCGGATTGACGGCCCCGGCCTCGCCTGAGCTCGGCTCGAGCATGACTTCGAGCGTATCGCGATCGCGCATTCCCTGAGTGACCATGAAGTGGATCTCGTAGTCCTCGTAGAGTGTTTCACCATTCAATTCGGCACGGCCGTAACCCCAGCCGGCGACGAACAGGACGCTCTTCGGCCAGTTTGCGTCACCGCATCCTGAATTGCCGTGCTCGAACAGGTAGGCGGCGATACCGCCATCCTGGCACGGCGAAAACTCGTGAAATCTCTCCAGTTCGATGACGTAATTCCCTTCGGGCAGCTCGAGCTCGGCGTGAAACGTCCCGGAATTCTCGATCTCGTCGACATCGATCAGCGCCTCGCCATGGACGGGTCGCAAATCGGCGGCATCGTTGCCCATGTGATCCCAGGGCGATGGATCCTGGAGCGTGCCGACCTGAAAAATCCGTGACCCTTCGATTCGGAACCGGCCGTCATACAGCTCGTGCTGCCCAGGCGCGTAAATGCCCATCCGCGTGTCGGGCTGAACCCTCGGGCCACGTTGTGGCTGGGCCAGAACTGCGGCTGATGCGCCGAGCAAAAGACACGTAAACGCGAATCGTCCCGTCATGTTCAACTCCCTTTTATGCGTCTCATGCCAGCCTATGCGTGTCATGCCAGGCACTCGTTGCCCAGATAGCCGCCGCCACCGCAATAGCTCAGATCCTGCAACTGCAGCAGGATTCCGTCGGGGTCGGTGAAGTAGACCTCGGGCGTGCCGCCCTCGGCGCCGCCGCGCTCGGGCATGCGCAGGCTCACGTAGTGCATCAGCGGACCGGTGCGCGCGTCACCGCGCGCTGAGAGCCCGTAATCGGTCAGCGTAGCCAGCACGCGGTCGACATCGAAGTCGTGCATATTCAAGGAGCCGTGATGAATATTGGCGGGCGTCGTCCGTTCGCTCCGCCCGCCGGCATACATGACGAACTGGCGGCCGTCCCCGATTCCGGTAACGGGCGACTGCGGACCCTGATATGCCTGGACCGTCAAACCGAAAGTCGTCTGATAGAACCGATTCGCCTCGGCACCATCGTTGACGAACACCGTAAAGTGATTCAGATCGGCCAGTCGAATCAATCCTGCCGGTGTCGGCTCCGGACGACCGCACTCATCGCCCGCGGCTCCCGAGCCACCGCAATAGGCCGGATCACTGAGCTGAACGATCAGGCCGCGGTCATCGGCGAAGTAGAGCTCCTCGCCTTCGCCTCGCCGTCTGATCCAGGTCTTCATGCGATGCTCGATGCCCGCGTCGGTAACGGCCGGCGCGTCGATGCGCTCGAAGCCGATGCCCTGAAGTGCCGCGAGGACACGGCCCGTCTCGTAGTTCTCGACCGCATAGCCAATCTGGGTGATGCCGGGAGTCTCGCCTGTCTGCGCCTGCCGCAACGCCATGAATTGCGGGCCGTCGCCAACCCGAAGCGCGATGCGGCCGCCGGTGCGCGCCTGCACCGGCATGCCGAAAAGCCCCTGATAGAAGTCGAGAGCGGCCCCGGTGTCGGCAACGCGGATCTCGAAGCTCGAGAGCCTGAGCAGCCGAATGCCGGCGGCCTGCGCGCATGCCGCCGGCGCAAGCACTGCGGCCGGAAGGGAACTCATGAAACGCCGCCGCGACCAGCATCCCGGCCCCACACCGAATCGATTAAAACCTGCCACAATTCACCCCCCGGTTTCGCTGCCTGACGTCGCCACGCGCTTGAATTTGCAGGTGGCTTCGTAGAGATTAGCGTCTGGGGCAGGCGCTTTCCAAGCAAAAGGCAGAACGCCGGGGGGAAGAGATGCCGATATGGGTGCTCGCGATTACGTCGCGCTGCCGCAGAGCAGCGGCGATACCCGTTGCGGCCGCGCTCGTCTGCCCGATAGCCGCGGCCCAGGACGACCAGCAGTCGATCCACTGGCTCGTCGAGCGCGGCGACCAGGCGGGCGTTCAGCAACTGCTCGAAGCCGGGGCCGACCCCACGCAGGCCACGCGCCTCGGGCTCACACCACTCTATCTAGCCACCGCGAACGGCGATGCGAACATGATCCGCATGCTGGTCGCAGCCGGCGCCGATCCGAACGGGCGCGATACCGTCGGCGAAACCATGCTCATGGCCGCCGTCGGGAGCGGTGAGCTCGATGCCGTGACCACGCTGCTCGAGCTGGGTGCGGACGTCGCCGCCCGCGACACCGAGTTCGAGCAGACCGCGCTGATGTTCGCGGCGCGCGCGGGAACCGACGACATCGCGGATGTGCTGATCGCGGCTGGTGCCGAAATCGACGCCCGGACACGCGTTGGGCCCGAGCCTCGCTGGATCCTGCCGAACTCGCGGCCCGGGTTCAGCTTCGGAGTCGGCATCGTGCGCGGAGGACTGCCCGAGGACCGCGGCATGCGCCCGTTTCAGAGCGGCGGCATGACGCCGCTCCTGTATGCGGCCCGGGAAGGACATACGACCATGGTCGGCAAGCTTCTCGATGCCGGCGCCGACATCGACGGCACCGAAGCCAACCAGATCACGCCGCTCTTGATGGCGGTCTCGAACAACCGCATGGAAACGGCCTCGCTCCTCATCGAGCGGGGGGCGGATATCGATGCCAGGGACTGGTACGGCAGAAGCCCGCTGTGGTCTGCCGTCAACGTGCGCAACCTGTATCTGCACAACCAGACGTTCGAGCACGTCATCGATCGCGCGCCCGTTCTCGACCTCATTCGCACGCTGCTCGAACACGGCGCCGACCCGAACCCGAGGACGAAAGAATCGCCGCCGGTGCGTAACACGCTGCTGGCGACCACGGGTACGCTCGAGTGGGTCGACTTCACGGGACAAACGCCATTCCTGGCCGCGGCGCTCGCGGGGGATCTGACCGTCATGCACCTGCTGCTGGAGCACGGCGCCGACCCGCATATCGCTGCGTTCCACGGGACGACCCCGCTGATGGCTGCTGCCGGCGTGAACTGGGTGGTCTCACAGACATATACCGAAGGCCCCGAGGCGCTGCTCGCCGCCGTGAAACTCTGCGTCGAGCTCGGCATGGACGTCAACGCCGCGAACTCCATGGGAATCACGGCCGTCATGGGCGCGGCGAATCGCGGGTCGGACGCGATCATCGAGTATCTCGTCGCCGAGGGCGCGCGGCTCGATGTCGCCGATAACGAGGGCCGGACACCGCTGGACTGGGCCAGAGGTGTCTTTCTCGCGACCCATCCAGCCGAGCCGAAACCCAGCTCGATCGCACTGATCGAGCGACTCATGTCACCCTAGCCCGCCGATGACCGAGCCTGCCGATGTCTAGAACTGCCGTCATCACCATCGTACTGCTGGTTGCCGGAGCCGGCGTGGCCGCGGCGCTGTACACGCTCGCCGGCCTGAGCTCGGGCAGTGCCTCTTACACGGCGCTGATCGACGAGTACTGCGTCCGTTGCCATAACGGCATCGATCTGGCCGGCAATATGCGGCTCGACGACAAGAACGTCGCCGACGTCGGCCACGATGCCGAAGCCTGGGAACACGTCGTGCGCAAGCTCAGGACCGGAATGATGCCGCCGGCCGACGCGCCGAGACCGCCGCGCGCCGCGCTCGACGGGTTTGCGGCCGAGCTCGAGTCCCGCCTCGATCTCGCGGCCGCGAGCTATCCGCCGGCGGCACCGTCGGCATTGCGCCGGCTGAATCGGACGGAATACGCCAACGCGATTCGGGATCTGCTCGATCTCGAGGTCGACACATCGACGCTGCTGCCGCTCGACGACTCGAGCGAGGGCTTCGACAACATTGCGTCGGCGCTCGGCGTCTCCCCCTCGCTCATCGAGTCCTATGTCTCGGCCGCCATGAAGATCAGCCGCTGGGCGATCGGCGATCGGACGGCTTCACGCACCCAGGTGTCGGTAGCCATCCCCGACGGGCTGAAGCAGGGCGATCACCTCGCCGGCCTGCCGCTCGGCACCCGCGGCGGCATTCGCTTCGAGCATCTGTTTCCGCTCGATGCCGAATACGAGATCCGCGTTCGCAGAGGCTTTGGCGGTCGCTCCGGACGCGTCGATCTGACGATCGACGGCGTGCCGGTGGAGCCCGGTAATAACGGCAGCACTCGCGTGGCGCTGGCGGCCGGGCCGCACATGCTGACCGCGGCGCTGATCGATACGCGCCGGGCGGCCGGTGTCGACGACGTCTTCTCCGCACCTGCCTCGACCGCGGGCATCCGGAGCATCGAGATCGACGGGCCGTTCAACGCCACGGGAATCGGCGACACCCCGAGCCGGCGGCGGATACTCGTCTGCGACCCGGCCTCGGCCGAGGACGAGACCGATTGCGCGCGCCGCATCATCCGCGGGCTCGCGGACCGCGCGTTCCGGCGGCCGGTGGCAGCCGACGATCTGCCGGCGCTGATGGAATTCTACGAGGCCGGAAGAGCGGACGGCTTCGAAGCGGGCATTCAGCAGGCCGTGGCCCGGATTCTCATCGACCCGAGGTTTCTCTACCGGATCGAATCGGATCCGGCGACGGCGGCGCCCGGCACGGCCCATGCCGTGGACGATTTCGAGCTCGCGACCCGGTTGTCGTTCTTTCTCTGGAGCAGTATTCCGGACGACCGATTGCTCACGCTTGCCGCCGATGGCGTGCTCAGCGACAGCGACGTCTTCGAGTCGGAGGTCAGACGGATGCTCGCCGACGACAAGGCCGAGGCGCTGGTCGAGAATTTCGCCTCACAATGGCTGTTTCTGCGCGAGCTCGAGTCGGTGACGCCGGACGCCGCGAGCTTCGACGAGAACCTGCGCCGCTCCATGGCCGAGGAGAGCAAGCTGCTCGTCGACAGCATTCTGCGCCAGGACCTGAGCATCCTGCGACTGCTCGACGCCGATTTCACCTTCGTCGACGAGCGGCTCGCCGAGCACTACGGCCTGCCCGGCGTCCGCGGCAGCCACTTCCGGCGAATCGAGCTGCCGGCCGAGAGCCCGCGACGAGGCCTGCTCGGGCACGGCAGTATTCTGACGCTGACCTCGGTTACGAATCGAACCTCGCCCGTGATTCGCGGCAGCTGGATTCTGGACACACTGCTCGGCTCGCCGGCACCGACCCCGCCGCCGAACGTCGAGACGACGCTCGAGGGGGACGACGGAACGGCAGTTGCCCTGACGGTTAGGGAACGGCTCGAGGCCCACCGGGCGAACCCGGTCTGCGCCTCGTGTCACGCGATCATGGACCCGGTGGGCCTGACGCTCGAGAATTTCGACCTGATCGGCGCCTGGCGCGAGACCGACGGCGGCCAGCCTATCGACACGCACGCCACCCTGACCGACGGCACCGTCATCGACGGGCCGGCGGACCTGCGTGCCGCCCTGCTCGACCGATCCGAGGCCTTCGTGACGACGACAGCCGAAAAACTGCTGACTTATGCGCTCGGAAGGCGGCTCGAGTACTACGATATGCCGACGATACGCGCTATCGTAAGGCGGGCGGCTGAAGAGGATTACCGATTCTCGGCACTGGTGCTGGGGGTCGTCAACAGTGAGCCGTTCCGCACCCGGGTCAACGGAGGGGTCGAGTGATGCGAATCCTGACCGGCAGATATCTCTCACGCAGGGCCGTGCTGCGCGGCACCGGTGCCGCCCTGGCTTTGCCGCTGCTGGAGTCGATGTTCCCCGCGGGCCGCGCGCTGGCTCAGTCGGCATCGCCGGTACGCGTCGGGTTCATCTACTTCCCGCATGGCGCGACGATGGCACGCTGGACGCCGGCCGGGACGGGCTCGAGCTTCGAGCTCAGCGAGATCCTGGCCCCGCTCGCGCCTTTGAAACAAAAGATCAATGTGATCAGTGACTTGAGCCACCCCCAGGCCTACGGTCCGGGCGGCGCCACGGCGCATCACAATCGATCGTCGGCCGTCTTCCTGAGCGGTGCGATGGCCCAGACCGGCACCGAAGCCAGACTCGGCATCACTGCCGATCAGGTTGCCGCCAACGCGATCGGCCAGGATACGCCGCTGCCCTCGCTCGAGCTCATGATCAACGAGGGCAGCCTGAGCTGCGGCG
>JASFSD010000139.1:0-6690 GCA_050114575.1 Gammaproteobacteria bacterium
GCCGGGGCCCCATGTGGCCTGTAGCCATGGAGGGCTCTCTGAAGCTCAAGGAAATTTCCTACATTCACGCCGAAGCCTATGCCGCCGGGGAGCTCAAGCACGGGCCGCTGGCACTGATCGACGAGGACATGCCCGTCGTCGTGGTTGCGCCGACCAACGAGCTGCTCGACAAGCTCAAATCGAACATGCAGGTCGTGCGCGCGCGCGGCGGCAAGCTCTATGTCTTTGCCGACGCCGATGCGGGAATCGAATCGGAGCCCGGTTTGACCGTGATCTCGATGCCGCACGTCGATCGCCTGATCGCACCGATTGTCTATACGGTGCCGCTGCAGCTGCTCTCGTATCACGTGGCGGTGCTCAAGGGCACCGACGTTGATCAGCCGCGGAATCTGGCGAAGTCGGTTACGGTCGAGTAGCCGGTAGATCGCCCGCGTCGAGCTTACGCAGCCGGCGACTGTTTTCCCTTTCGGCATCGGAGATCTCGCGCAGCCGCCTGAGCGCAAGCAGCATAACACGCGCCTCGCCGTCAGGGTCCGGAACGACGCACCGGGGGCGCCGGCGCAGGATGCTCCAATCGCCGTGGCTCTGGACCGTCTCGAGAAAGCTCATGTTCTTCTCGACGAAGTGACGATACAGGTCCTGACCTCCCGCGAAGAACGATTCCATGAAACGGTAGGCGCGACCGAGCCCGTCTTCGAGGCGGGCCTGCGCCGACTTCTGATAGAAACCCATGGTTTTCTGCAACAGATCCCGCCCTGACTGATAGACGGCCCTGGAGCCGCTGGCTTCGCTGTTGACCGCGACGTCGCCGAGCACGAATTCCGGGTACAGGCGATCGCGGCACTTCTCGAGATAACAGCGGTCGGCCATCTGGGCGAGAAGGTCGGCCGTGCCGAGCAGCTGTCCGATGGCCCTGTGCCTGGGATCATCGAGCTCGATCGAGTCGATGGGCATCTCGTAGCCGGTGAAATGCACGACGCGGGATGCGACCTCGGAAAAGGAGCCAAGCCCGATACGCGGCAGGTACTGCTCGAGATAGGCACCGCTTCGGCCGACGTGTGTTTTCGTGAACACGGCGCCATTGATTGCATCGGCGTCATGCCGTCGATGCCTCACGTACCCGGCATCGTGAAACAACGCCGCAACGAGAGCGAACCGGGCGCAGTCGTCACCCAGGCGCTCGTGCTCGCCGACGCTGCGCTCGTGCCCGACGATCAGGCGAGCGAGCGCGAGAGTGACGTCCAGTGAATGCTGGATGTCGTGATAGGTCGTGTCGACGGCGTGGTAGTCCGGATCCTTGCCGGTATAGAGCCGCTCGAAATCATGAAACGCCATCCAGACGGGGTCATAGGATCCCGCGGGATACTGGCTTGCGAACAGCTGCCAGACCGCGCTGCAGACGCGCTGCACCGAGCTCACTTGGACCGCGTTGGTGACGTCGAAATCGCTGCGCCGCTCCTGAGTATTGAGCTCCTCGTGTTCGATCGCGAGCGCCGTATTCATCCTTTGCGTCTGATCCCTGGAACCACCTGGGTCATGAGGAGAACTCGGCAACGACGGGCGTGTGATCGGAAGGGCGCTCGAGCCGTCTAGGCTCGACGTCGATGCGGCAGCTGGTGCAACGGCTCATCAGGCTGTCCGTGGCGAGAATCAGATCGATCCTGAGCCCCATGTTCCGCCGGAAAGCCGCTTGACGATAGTCCCACCAGCTGAAGCTCTTCTCCTCCTGCTCGAAACTTCGAAAAGCATCGACGAAGCCGAGATCGAGCAAATGGCCGAGCGCTTCGCGCTCCGGCTCGCTGCAGAGCACCTTCCCTTCCCAGGCGGCCGGGTCATGCACGTCGCGGTCGTCGGGGGCGATATTGAAATCGCCGAGCAGAATGCAGTCCGCATGCTCGGTGAGCTCGGCTGCAACCTGTTGCCGCAGCGCATCCAGCCAGCCCAATTTGTACTGGTACTTTTCGGAATCGACGCTCTGACCATTGGGCACGTAGAGATTGTAGATTCTGATGCCGTCCACGGTGGCGGCCAGCACCCGCTTCTGGGGGTCTTCGAGCTCCTCGAGCTCGGTTCGGGTCTGCTGAATCTCGCTGCGGGAGATCAGGGCGACGCCGTTGTAGGTCGGCTGACCGCTGAAGCTGACCTGATAGCCGAGTTCCGAGAACGCTTCGACGGGAAAGTCCTCGTCTTTGGTCTTGGTCTCCTGAAGCGCCAGGACATCGGCCTGCTCTCGCTGAAGCCAGTCCCGGACGTGCTCCAGGCGGACTCGCAGGCTGTTGACGTTCCAGGTGGCGATCTTCACGCAGCGATCCCGGACTGCCGCAGCAGAGGATCGAGCTCGGGCTCGCGTCCGCGAAACGCCACGAAGGCATCCATGGCATCGCGGCTGCCGCCGACCGCCAGG
The DNA here is from genome assembly GCA_050114575.1 of Gammaproteobacteria bacterium. Taxonomy (GTDB): domain Bacteria; phylum Pseudomonadota; class Gammaproteobacteria; order Steroidobacterales; family Rariloculaceae; genus DATCZB01. Next base: position 2,405 of record JASFSD010000139.1, read on the forward strand.
ATCGAGCCGCGAAACCTGCCGGCTGTGTCGGCATCGAAAACGCCTGTTTCCTCGAATGCCGAAAACGCGTCTGCCGCGAGCACTTCGGCCCATTTGTAGCTGTAATAGCCGGCAGCATAGCCGCCGGCAAAGATGTGGCCGAATGAGCATTGAAAACGATTGAAGGCGGGCACCCGGGCGACCGCGACTTCCTGGCGAACCGAATCGAGCAGGGCCTGAACTTCCGCCTGTTTTGCCGGCGTCGAGCGGATGTGCAGCCTGAAGTCGAACAGCGAGAATTCGAGCTGGCGCAACATCGCGAGCCCGGCCAGGAACGTGCGGGTTCCGATTAGCTTCTCGATCTTTTCGTCCGGTATGGGTTCGCCGCTGTCGCGATGTGCCGAGATGCCTTTGAGGACTTCGGGCAGCCAGGCGTAGTTCTCGAGGAACTGGCTCGGCAGCTCGACAGCATCCCAGGCCACGCCGTTGATGCCGGCAATCGACGGGTAGTCGATTTCTGTCAGCAGGTGGTGCAGGCAGTGGCCGAGCTCATGGAACAGTGTCAGCACTTCGTCATGGGTGATGTACGAGGGCTTGTCGCCGGTTGGCGGCGCGAAGTTGCAGATGAGGTGGGCGACCGGGTCGCGGCGCATAGCGCCCAGGCGGCTGCGGTTGATGCAGGTATCCATCCATGCGCCGCCGCGCTTGTTCGGTCGCGTGTAAAAATCCGTGAGCAGCATTCCGACGTGGGAGCCGTCGTTGTTCGTGATCTCGAAGCTCCGGGCCGTCTCGTGCCAGAGATCGACACCCGAGCACTCGCTGATGCGCAGGCCGAACAGCTTTTCCGCCAGCTCGAACAGCCCCGTCAGCACCTTGGGCAGCGGGAAATATGCTCTAAGCTCCTCGTCGCTGATGTCGAAGCGTTCCTGCTTGAGCTTCTCGGCGTAGTAGGAAACGTCCCAGGCTTCGAGCGGGTCCGCCGCAACGGCCTTGAGCTCAGCGAGCTCCTTCTCCGCCATTGCCCTGCTGCGGGCTGCGAGGTCCTCGAGAAACTCGAGCACTTTGCTTTCGGACTTGGCCATCTTGCGGGCGAGTGACAGCGCGGCGAAGTTCGTGAAGCCGAGCAGCTCCGCCTGCTGTTGCCGCAGCTTCAGAATCTCTTCGATCAGCGGGCCGTTATCCCACTCGGCATTGCCCTGCTCGGAAGCGCGCGTAGACCAGGCCCGATAGTAGGTTTCTCTGAGCCCCCTGGAATCCGCCTGCGACATGACGGACTGATAAGTCGGAGGGTTGAGTTTGAACAGCCAGCCGTCGAGGTCTTCCTCGCGCGCACTGGCTTCGGCACGCTCCAGAATCTCTGCCGGCAATCCGGAGAGCCTTTCCCGGTCCGTCTCGTGGTGAGAGAAGGCATCGGTCGCGTCCATGACGTTCTGGTCGAACTCGGACTCCTTGGCCGCGAGCTTCAGGCTCGCCGCGCGAAACGACTCCTTTGCCTCTCCTTCAAGGGCAACGCCAGCGAGCCTGAATTCGCGCAGGCTCTGGCGGATCAGCTCCGCTTCCGGTTCCGTTGTCAACTTCTCGCTCAGCGATTTGAACCCGTCATAGAGCGCCTCGTTCTGACCGAGATCGGTAAAGAACTCCGTCACCCATTCCAGCGCCTCGTTGTAGGCTTCCCTGAGCTCGGGGTTGGATACGACGCTGTTCAGATGGGCGACGGGATACCAGACGTCATGGACGCGCTCCAGCAGCGTCTCGATCTCGCGCAGCCAATCGAGCGAAGGCGCCTCGACGGCCGAGAGCTCGTCCAGTCGCGCGCGCTCGGCATCGAGGACCCGGCGCACGGCAGGCCGGACGTGCTCGGGCTTGATCGAGCCGAATCGCGGCAGCCCGGAAGTCGACAGCAGCGGGTTTTGGTCTTGTTCGGGATTGGTGCTCATAGGACGCGTATTCTTACCGATCCCTCGCGATTTTGCTCGACCGGATGGAGCCGACTTTCGACCGGAAGGGCCGAGCGTATATGCTCGCCTGCTGCGAAAGTGAACGGGGGCCCCTTGTGTCCGAATTCGATCTGATAGTGCTGGGCGGAGGCAGCGGCGGCATCGCCTGCGCGAGGCGGGCGGCCGAGTATGGCGCGCGAGTCGTCCTGCTCGAGCCGAATCCACTGGGCGGCACCTGCGTCAACGTCGGCTGCGTTCCGAAAAAGGTCATGTGGTATGCGGCCGAGCTGGCGCAGGGGTTTCGGTCGGCCGGCGACTACGGTTTCGACATCGAGGTGCGCGGCCACGATTTTCCTGCCCTGAAGCAGGCGCGGGACGCCTACGTCAGCCGGCTCAACTCGATATATGCCGAAAATCTCGGTAAATCCGGTATCCGGCACGTGGAATCGGTCGGCGCACTCGATGGGTCGGGTCAGGTCGTCGACGGCGAGGGGGAACGCTACGAGGCTCCCCATATCGTGATTGCGACCGGCGGATCCCCGGCCTGGCCGGACATCGAAGGCCAGTCGCTCGGAATCAACTCCGACGGGTTCTTCGAGCTCGACGCGCTTCCCGAATGCGCTGCCGTCGTCGGCAGCGGTTACATTGCCGTCGAGCTGGCCGGTGTGTTGCACGCCCTCGGCAGCCGGGTCTCGTTGTTCATCCGCAAGGAACACCTGCTGCGCAGCTTCGATTCGATGTTGTCGAGCGAGTTGATGGACCAGATGACGGACTCCGGTATCGAGGTCGTTTCCGGCGCCGTTCCGAGCAGGCTTGCGAACGACAACGGGCTCAATCTCGAAACGGAGTCGGGCGTGACGCATGCGGGATTCGACACCGTGCTCTGGGCGATCGGCCGTACGCCAAATACATCGGACATAGGTATCGAAAAGACAGCCGTCGAATTGACCGATTCGGGGCACATCGTCGTCGACGAGTATCAGGCCACGGCCGAGCCGGGCGTATATGCAATCGGCGACGTGACGGGACAGGCGGAGCTGACGCCCGTCGCCATCGCCGCCGGGCGCCGCCTCGCCGACCGGGTATTCGGCGGCCGGCCCGACCGAAAGCTCGGCTACGACATCATTCCAACGGTTATCTTTTCGCACCCGCCGATTGGCACGGTCGGGTTGTCCGAAGATGCCGCCCAGGATCGATATGGCTCGGATGTGAAGATCTATCGATCGCGATTCGTCGGTATGTTCAACGCAATCACCGAAGCGAGGCCCCGGACCGCCATGAAGCTCGTCGTGGCGGGTCGTGAGGAGCGCGTTGTCGGCTGCCACATCATCGGGGCCGGCGCGGACGAGATGCTGCAGGGGTTCGCGGTGGCGATCTCGATGGGAGCACGCAAGAGAGACTTCGACGATACGATCGCGATCCACCCGACGAGCGCCGAAGAGCTCGTTACGATGCGTTGACGCCGATCAGCTGCCTGAGTATCTGCCGCGTGTTCGGCCGCTTGCCGCGCCAGATCTCGAACGAGTCCGCCGCCTGCTCGACGAGCATGCCCCAGCCCTGAACGGCATTGACTGCTCCGTTGGCCTGCGCCCAGGTGACGAATGGAGTCGCCTTCAGGCTGTACGCGAGGTCGTAACAGAAGGTATCGGGTCCGACCAGGCTGCCGGGGAAAGGTGGTTGTTCGCCCTTGAGGCCTGCCGAGGTTGCATTGATGACGATATCGAATGGCCCGACATCCTCGAGCTCATCGAAACTGCAGATCGAAAACACCTCGGGTGAGTCGAAGAACTTCAGCAGTGACTCGGCCCGCTCGATGGTCCGATTGGCCACGACGAGCGACTCCGGTTTCTGAGCAAGAATCGGTCCGATGATGCCGCGCGCGGCGCCGCCGGCGCCGAGTATCAGCAGGCGGTTGCCGGAAATTTCCTGCTCCTGGTTGCTGCAAAGGTCCCGGATGAAGCCCGTCCCGTCGGTATTGTCCCCATGCAGCCCGCCGGCGCGGAAAGTGATGGTGTTGACGGCGCCCGCGGCCTTGGCTTCCTCGCCGTGCGTCCTGCAGAGATCGAAGGCGGCCTCCTTGTACGGCACCGTGATGTTCATCCCGCGCCCGCCTGCCGCCGAGAAACCGAGAACGGCCGTCTCGAACTGCTCCGGGAGTGCGTCAATCAGCTCATACGTCAGCTTCTCACCGGTCTGGCGCGCGAACAGCTGGTGGATCAGCGGTGATCGGCTGTGCGAGACGGGGTGCCCGACGAGGGCATAGCGGCTGGGCAGCTGATTCGAGGGCGGCATGGACTTTAATTCTCCACTGATTCCGGTACCTTTGCCAACCCGGGCTGGTAATAAGCCCGGGTTTTTTCGGGTCACCTG
>JASFSD010000140.1:0-6686 GCA_050114575.1 Gammaproteobacteria bacterium
GAAACCGTTGCCTTTCTCGTCGAGCCCATTCAGGCCGAGGCCGGTATCATCGTGCCGCAGCCGGGCTATCTGAGCGAAGTCAGGCGAATCTGCAGCCAGCAGAACGTCCTGATGATGCTCGACGAAATTCAGACCGGGCTCGGGCGCACAGGCCGCCTGTTTGCTTACGAGCATGACGCGTACGCGGCACCGGACGTGTTGATTCTTGGCAAGGCGCTCGGCGGCGGCGTCTATCCAGTGTCTGCCGTCCTCGCAAGTCGCGAGCTCATGAGCCTTTTCGCACCCGGCGACCACGGCAGCACTTTCGGCGGCAACGCGCTTGCAAGCGCCGTCGGCGCCGCCGCGCTCGATGTCGTCGTCGAAGAAGAGCTGACTGAGCGCGCGGCTCGCAGGGGGGAGCAGCTCCTCCGCGGAATCGAGTCGATCGCGACAGACAAGCTCGTGTCGATCCGCGGCCGCGGCCTCTTACTCGGGCTCGAGCTGAAGCCGAGCTCCGGGACGGCCGGCCAGCTTGCCCTCGAGCTGCTCGAGCGCGGCGTGCTAGCTAAGGACACGCACCGGCAGGTCCTGCGGCTCGCTCCGCCGCTGATTGTCGATGCAAAAACCATCGACTGGCTCATCGGCATACTGCGCGACGTTCTGGCCTGAGAGTACAGCCTGTCCTCGATGCGGTCCGCCAGTCGAAATCTTATTGCATCGTGCCGAAATCGCGTTTTCGATTCGGTATGATCGACGAAGCGCCGCAGCGCCTTGGGGAGATAGCCGTGGATCGATTGTCGAGACATCTTGTGCGTGGTGCATCAGCGCTGGCTAGCGTGCTGTTGCTAGCCGCCTGTTCGGGTACCGCGCCCGACGAGCTGGCAGCGACCGGCCCTCTCGTGTTTACGGGTGCCAGAGTCATTGTCGGCGATGGTGGCGTCATCGAGAACGGGACGTTCTCGCTCACGGACGGCCGCTTCACCGGCGTCGGCGCGAGCGCCGACAGCCGCATCCCGTCGGACGCCCGTGTCATCGATCTGAGCGGCATGACGGTAATGCCGACGCTCATCGACACGCATGTTCACATGAGCACGGCGCGCGAAGCGCTGATCGACGATCTGCGTCTGCGGGCCCAGCAGGGCATCGGCGCGGCGATGTCGCTCGGCTCCGATGGGCTGGATGCACCGCTTGATTTACGCGATGAGTCTTTGCCGGGGATCGCGCGCTACCGCACCGCGGGGCGCGGGATTACCGCGCCCGAGCCCGGCCGCACCGAGGTGCCGCATTGGGTCACGACGACCGAGGCAGCGCGGCAAGCGGTGAGAGACGAGGCCGCACGCGGCGTCGACATCGTCAAGATCTGGGTGGACGACCGCGACGGCCAGTACGAAAAACTGAGTCCCGAGCTCTACGCGGCGGTTATCGACGAGGCGCACACGCACGACCTCAAGGTCACCGCGCACATCTTCGCGCTCGAAGACGCCAAGGGCCTGCTGCGTGCCGGCATCGACGCCTTCGCCCATGGGGTCCGCGACCAGGACATCGATGATGAGTTTCTCGATCTGGTGCGTGAGCGACCGGACGTCGTGCTCGTGCCCAATCTGCCGGCTCGCGGCGTGCCGACAGACCTGAGCTGGCTGGAAGGCACACTGGGAGCCGAGCAATTCGCCCAACTCCAGACCGGCAACGTCGTCCGCCCCGATGCCGAGCGGGCTTTCGGAATTCAAGCGCGCAATCTGGCCCGGCTCAGCGAGGCGGGGATGAAGATCGCATTCGGCACTGACGGCAACACGTTCTGGGCACCGCATGTCGAGCTCGAAGACATGGTTGCCGCCGGCCTGAGCGAAGCGGACGCGATAGTCGCTGCGACACGCAACTCGGCCGAGCTCATGGCACTGGACGATGCCGGCACCATCGCGACCGGCAAGCGGGCCGATTTCGTCGTTCTTTCAGGTAATCCGCTCGAAGACATCACCAGCACGCGACGTATCGTCGACGTCTATCTCGCAGGCGAAATCGTGGAACGCTAGAGCAGCAGGCTCCGCAGTTTTCAACTGTTCGGGTAATAACGCAACGTGACGGGCGCCGCCTCGGCGAACTCGCCGCCTATGACTCGAGGTCGAAAGCGCCCTCTCTTGATCAGCCTGATGAGACCCCGCTCGTCGGCGCGAGAAACGTCTTCGGTCGCCTGCAGCACTTCGATCTCATCCGCCCGTCCATCGCTCCTGACGACAAACGAGATGTCGATGAAGCTTTCGGATTGAGGTGGATCTTCAGGCGCCAGAGGGTTGCCGGTGAAAGCCGGCAGCACCACGGGAATGTCCGGGGCAAAGATTGCCTCGATCTCGGCTTCGTCGATTCCGTGCTCCCGCAGCAGACCGTAAGCTTCGCGATAGGTTTCGAGTGCCGCCTCGGCCATTATCCTGCCGTAGTTCGTTGCCGACAGGAGATCCCAGTCTGCGAGCTGGACCATTGCCTCGACACGCGGCAGCACTTCTTCGGGATTTTCGTCGGCCTGAGCTACGAGACGAAGCAGACCCTGGCGCCCGATCGACGGGGTTTCGTACTGATAGCTGATATCGACGATCGTCGTCAGCAGCTCCTCGAGCTCGGCATCCGAACGCTCGTCGTTACTCAACAGGGTGGCAACCGCTCTCGCGTAATACCCCTGCGCATCGAGCAGCAGCGCCCGTCGCGCCGTTCGCTGGCTGCCGGAACGACACCTCCGGAATGTGGTCTCCTGGGCCCTGACCGGGTCGAGATCCTTCATCGCCGTGATGGGCCTGGAGCCCACGCGGTACAACTCGTTGTATACGCCCGTGTCGTCGTAATAGCAGCCCAGAACGATCTCCGGCGGAAACTCTCCCGAGTCGTACCGCCTGAGGATGTTCATTCGCCGTTCCGCGACATCGCGATAGATACGCGCGGCACCCAGGTCGCCCAGATGCCGATTGGCATACCCGATCAACTCCTGCTCGAGGTCCCAGACTTTCTGGGCGTCACCGAGCATCTCCGCATGCGCCATGAGCCGTCGTATCAGCGGCGCCTGATCCAGCGAATCGAGCCCGTAGTTGGCCCGGATCACCTGGCGCGCGCGATCAATTGTCGCATCCGCGAGCCCCAGATCGCCAGCTTCCTCGTAGAGCAGACTGAGCGCCGTGTAGTGTTCGATCAGCGGCTCGGAATACGGACCGTTCGCGGTCTCCTCCACCCGGATCGACTCGGTGATCGCGAGCTCTCTCTCGATCAGACGGTCGTCGCGCAGTTCCTGGGCAAAAGCGGCTGGTACTCCTGCGGTCAGAGCCAGCAGCACGAAACTTTTCTTCACCCCGTACACCTCTCTCAGTCCGTAACTACCCCCTCAGTCACCAACCCTTGCTGATTCTACCTTCCGAATCCGCCCTACGGTCGAAATTTCGTTCATAAGGGAATTACGGACTCATAACCCGGGAATCGCAGCGGCATCGACCGCGAGTTGCCGCACTTCAGCCCTGCTCCGGAAGGGCACAGTTGAACGGCTTGATCTCGTTGCCCGGAATCCACTCCCACTGAATCTCCAGCACGACGGTCTCCGTAAAATTTACCGGATCCGTGATTTCAGCAACCCAGGACAGGCGCGCGTCGTCCGGATCGATGACAAAGCGCTCCGTCAGCCGCAGCGCATCACTCTGCGGGGTGCCGAGATCGTCGAAATACGCATTGCTGATGCGACTCGTCTCGACTACCAGAGCGTCGCCGTCCCATCGCCCCACGGAGTATCCCATGCGCGTTGCTGCTGCGGTCGCGGAACGGTCTGCCGACGCAGGGTCCATGTGTATCGTTCGGACCCCATCCCACTCCTCCAGCCGCAGCACGATTGTCGAGCCACGATCCTCGAACGCAATCGGATACGGGTTGTCCATCGCCGCAGGCATGCCCGGCGGCTCGCAGCCGAGCGAAGGGTCGCTGGCAGGGTCCCAGCTGGCGCGCGCTGCGCGTGCCGCTTCCGTCAGCGGAAACTGGATCCTTCCGGAGCCCGTGTTCGGCACGCTGACTGGAACCCAAACCCTGAACAGATCGAGGGGCTCGCCCGTGTCTGATGCTTGATCCTCTCGGCCGAGCTCGTAGTGCTCGTCGAGCGCACTCAGATCGAAGAACAGCGGCACCGCACTTCCTCCGCTCGACGAGATCGAACGAGCGAACGCGATGGGCTGACCCTGACGCCCAGGCAACCCGCTGACTTCGACAATGCTGCCCGGAGTCAGCATTTCCTCGCCGATCCCCATTCGTTCGAGGCTGTTGACCGAGCCGGCCTCGATCTCCCAGGGTACCTCGGCACCATCGTCAGACTCGACCATGAGGCGGAATCGGACATGGGGATTGCGCCAGAACACGGACTCGACCCTGCCGGTGATCGTCAGCCAGGCGTCACGGTCATAGAGTCCGCTGGCGGCATGATGGGCGAGAACCTCATGCAGCGGGAAAAAACCAACGAGCAGGAGCACCAGGCAGCCGGATGCGAACCGGGTCATCAGGCCACTGCAGACGGGGACACGGTTTCGTAGCACGCTCTATCCCCTATCCCGCTCGCCGCATCAGCGCAGCATGGGTTACACGCGCCTCGTCGACGAGCTCGCCGACATGGACTGCTGTCAGAAACCCATTCTGCTTGAGGATCCGGCCGTCGATCATCACCGTATCGACGTTCGCAGGCTGTGCGGCCTCGACGACCAGGTGCGGCGCATCCGCAACCAGTGCGAGGTTAACCTGCCGCGTGTCGATCATGATCAGGTCGGCACGCTTGCCCGGGGTCAGCGATCCGATCTCTTCGTCCATACCCATCGATCGCGCACCCTCGATTGTTGCAAGCTCCAGCACACGCCGTGCAGGCAGCCGGAATTCATCGAGCGCCCGCGCGTTCTCGACATTCTGAATTGCCTTCATGATTGCAAACATGTCGGCGTTGCCGGACAGCGTCGTCGTATCGACGGACAGACCGATCGGAACTCCCGCATCGAGATACTCGCCCGTCATCGGCATCCCGAAGCCGATGCGAAGCTCGGTGTAAGGCGACAAGCTCAAACTTGCGCCTGAAGCAGCGACGGCGGCAATCTCTTGGGGGCTCGACCAGATCGCATGTATCAGTTGCACATCGGGCCCCAGCAGACCGGCGGCGTCGATGGCCGAGATGCCACCGGCAGCCGTCTGAAAGTTGTTGACGTGCACGGAAACCGGCCGACCGAGGCTACGGGCCAGTTCGTAATCAGACACAGACGCCGCCGAGCCGACGCCTCGCCATGCGAGCCCCAGCGTCAGTCTCCCATCGGCCCCGTACCGATCCCAGCCCGCTGCGAGAGCTTCGAAGTGAGCCTGATCGATCGGCTCATCGTTAGGGTGTCCCGCCGGCGTGCCGTAGGAGAACCGCCCGCGTATGCCCGATGCCGCGAGCGCGCTCAATGAGGCCTCGGCATACTCTGGCGCGCGCACGTTGTGACACCAGTCGTGCACGAACGTGATGCCGCTGAAAACCGCCTCTGCCATGGCGAGCCGCGTCGCGGCAAGCATGTCGTCGGGACCGTAGAGAGCTCCCAGGCCCCGGGACACCGGGAAGTACCCCTGATCGGTGGCCATGCTCCGAAGCAGTGCGGTCCAGATATGCCAGTGCGTCTCGATGAGACCGGGCAGCACAAGCATGTCGCCCGCTTCGATGACCGCGGCGCCCGGCGCGCTCAACGACGCACCAACGGCGGCGATGCGGCCGTCGCGAACCTCGACGTCGCCGACCGCGAGATCGCCGAGATCGGGATCCATGCTCAGAACATGTCCGCCCCTGATCAGGACATGGCTCATCATCGGTAAGTCGCTCCCCTGTGCCCGCAACCCGGTAACCGGCGCGGTCGCGGCGGCTGCCGCGATTACGCGGCCGAATTCGCGGCGGCTCAGACGCACGATCCGAGCGTTACGCCATGGTGCAGACGGACTTGAGCTCGGTGTACATCTCGATTGCAGCGCGACCGCCCTCGCGCCCGATTCCCGATTGTTTGTAGCCCCCAAACGGCATGTTGGGATCGACGTAGCCGTGACAATTGACCCACACCGTGCCGGCCTTGATCTTCGGCACGAGCCGATTGACGGCCGTCAGATCGTTGGACCAGACGCTCGCACTCAGCCCGTAGCTCGTGCTGTTGGCAATCTTTGCAATCTCGTCCAGATCGTCGAAGCGCTGCGCCACGACGACCGGACCGAAGATCTCCTCCTGCACGACCCGGATGTCGTTGCGGGTCGTCGCGAGAACGGTTGGCCGGACGAAATAGCCCTCATGCGAGGGCGCGTCGCCTCCCGCGACCACGCTGGCGCCCTGTTTCTGGCCACTTTCGATGTAGGCAAGAACGCGATCCTGCTGCTCTTTCGAGACCAGGGGCCCCATCTCGGTTTCCGGATCGAGGCCCGGCCCGAGCCGGATCTTTGCCGCGGCCTGAGCCACGCCCTCGACCACCTGGTCGTAGATCTTGCTGTGCACGTACAGCCGCGAGCCGGCCGCACAGACCTGGCCGGCATTGAAGAAGATCGCATTGGCCGCGCCGCCGACCGCACCCTGAATATCGAAATCGGGCAGGACGATCACGGGTGACTTGCCCCCGAGCTCGAGCGACACGCGTTTGAGCGAATCAGTAGCTTCCCTGTTGATCAGCTTCCCGACCTCGGTCGAACCGGTGAAAGCCACCTTG
>JASFSD010000141.1:0-6646 GCA_050114575.1 Gammaproteobacteria bacterium
AAGATGCATGAAATCGGCATGCAGGAAGCCGTAGGTCGCGATCTGCCAGGGCCAGAAAAGCGATTGGTAATCCGTGCCCACAGGCCAAAGGGCGAACCAGCCCCAGAGATTGGCGCCCGTCACGCGCTCGACCAGAAAAATCGAGACGTTGGCGAGAATCAGCAGCTGAGTGCCTGGCGGAATATTGAAGTTCACGATGGAGCGAGACTCTAAAGCGGTCGGCGCAAGGGTTCAATGCGCGCTGACTGAGCCAGCGGGGGCCTGAAGCCGCATCATCCGCGAAGTCAACTGACCGAACGAGGCCTTACAGAAAGGCGTATCCGCGCCGAACGGTGGTAGAGTTGCCGATCTGAGCGAACGGACGTTCGAAGCCACTTCCCTGCCCGACACGGTACCCGTGCCGCGGGACACTCGACGATCACGGCAGCAGCGCATGAAACGAATGAAAATCAATCAAATCAAAGGGTTAGCCTACGGGACGCTGTTGATTGCGACGTTGTCCGTGATGCTGGCGGCGACGGCTTCGGTCTGGCTGCAGAAAACCCGCGAGCGCGCCGAAGCGTGGCAAGCTGCGGAGATTCGGTGCCTCGCCGAGAACGTCTACTTCGAGTCGCGCGGCGAGCCGCTCGTGGGCCAGTACGCCGTGGCCGAGGTGACGATGAATCGGGTGGTTTCAGCAGATTTCCCGAACTCCGTGTGCGAGGTCGTCAATCAGACGGGTGCTTTCTCCTGGACCTATTCCACGAGTCTCACGCCACCGTACGGCTTCGAATGGCGACGCGCCCGGGCGGTTGCAAGCTCTGTCTACCTCAACGCCGAGGCGCAACTGGTCCAGGGAGCGCTTTTCTATCACGCGACCTACGTGTCTCCCGACTGGGCGGCATCACGGCGCCAGGTTGCACTCATCGGCCGGCATCTGTTCTACCTTTGACGAGCGCGCAGGCTGATCGACGGCCTGCCTGGTCTGTTCGATCCAGCCGATCTGTCGGATCAACGGATGCGTCCGACCCGCGCGCTCTATCTGATCTGCCTGACCTGTTTGATCTGTCCGGCTAAACGGGATCCGTTCGATGCTCCTTAACGTGCATCTTGAGATCGACGACCATCTTGACCAGCACGAGGATGACGACGACCCAGACCGGCTCGCCGAGCGCCATGGTCGCGAATCCGCCGAAGATGATCGTGAGATGCAGCACGACGATACGTCCGTAAGGCATCATCATCAGCTGCCGGATATCGAGGCGCCGGAACTCACCGCCGCCTATATAGTTCACGAAGAACGACACGACATGACTTGCCGCGAGAACCGCGGCTGCCAACGCAAGCGGCGTGAAGAAAATCTCGATCGCACGACCGAGCGTGCCCAGCATGTCGATGCCGCCGGTCTCGGCAAAATATCCCGCCTCGTCGGGGAACAGGCTGAAGACGAAGACACCGTGCCCGGCGCAGAAAAAGAAATAGTGGAACACGAAGAACGGAATGAGAAAGAACTTCGCGCCGTGCGCAAGCATCGCAACATTCAGGTTCTTGACGGCTGCGGGTGCCGCCGCCAGCTGCTCCTCGCTGGCGCCGACCGCCGACGCCAGCGACTCATCTGCCGGTGAGAAAGTGATCATGCGGGCGACGTTGATCACACCGATGACGATGTTCTCGAACCAGTAGAGCACGATGACGCTGCTGACGCTCCATCCCCAGAACAGCACACCGGCGAGCGGCACGAGATTTGCGGCCAGCAGGGCACCGGATGAGAGCTTCAGTCGCGTGGAAGTCAAAGCACCGGCTCCTCGGTTAGACTTCGAGCTGTTACACGGGCCTTCGGGGCCAGCCGTCTTTGCAGGGGAATCAACATGTTGAAAGCAGCATACCGGCCGCTATGCCTGACGTTCGTGACCGGGTTCGCAGCGTTGACCGCCGTCGCCCAGGAACGCGGCGACTTGAGCGATATCTGCGGCAATTGCCGCGTCGAAGTCTTCGCCGAGTGCGGCGGCTTTCTCGAGGGAGCAACCTTCGACCGGTCGGGCCAGCTCTGGGCCGTCGACCTCCTGTCCGGCAACATTCTCCGAGTGGACGAGAACCGGCAATGCCAGATCGAGGGCAACACGGGCGGGCAGCCCAACGGCGCCAAGTTCCATCGCGACGGACGGCTGTTCATTGCCGACAAGCTGCGCGGCATCGTCGCGTTCGATCCCGACGACGCCTCAGTCAGCGTCGTCGCCGACGTCTATGGCGCCGAGAGGATTCGCGGCACCAACGACCTCGTGTTCGATGCGAATGGCGGACTCTTCTTCACCGAGCCGTACGGCTCGAGCGCGCTCGACCCGGATGGCCGCGTGTTCTATCTGCCGCCCGGTGACGGCGCACGGCTCGAAGTGCTCGTCGGCGGCCTCGCCTTTCCGAACGGGATTGCGCTGTCTGCCGATGGCGCCAACGTCTATGTCGGTGAGTATGCGAAGAAACGGATCCTGTCGGTCCCATCCGCGCCGAGCGATTTCGACATCGCGCACGTCGCCGCCTACACCGAGGGCGGCGTCGGCCCGGACGGCTTCGCCTTCGACGACGCAGGGTTTCTCTACGTCGCGATCTTCCAGGGCGGCGAGATTCGCGTCATCGACGCCGACCGGTTTCATGTCGGCAGTATCGCCCTGCCCGATGGCGCCGGCACGTTCGTGACCAACCTCGCCTTCGACGACGATTACCTGTACATCACGGAAGCCTCGGTCGGGGTGATCTATCGCGTCCGCGTCGAGACACGCGGACTTCCGTATTTCCACCAGCGATAACTCGAGGGGTCCGCAGGAGGGGTCAGAGCCCCTCCGCGAGGAGGGTTCGGGTGCTGCGTGGAGGGGCTCTGACCCCTCGAACGGACGCTACTGCGTGCCGAACAGCTCGTCGTAATCCTTGTTGTTCTCGGCGCAGACGTATTCGCCGATCTCCCACTCGGGGCGCGCCTCGAGATTACCGCCGTAGCGAACGGGCTCGGCGAACACTTCCGGGTCCTCGATCATGGCCTCGTAGCGGATGATGTCGGGGCTCAAACGCGTGTAACGCTCGGTAACGAGCATGTCGGTCGTGTGATGGTTGCCGGCTGCGAGACCCCTGTCGTTGAAGCCTTTGACCTCTACGACGAGAGTGTCGTCCTCCCAATGCGCTACCGAGTAACCCATCCAGGTCGGGTCGAGATATTCCGGATGCTCACGCCCGATCGGGATGATCCGAAACAGGTGATATGCCTCGTACAGGATGACGAGGAGATCCGGCTTGTGCACGATCTGCAGCGGGAACGGCATCATCGTCGCGCTCGGCACTCCCGGCGGCAGACAGCTGATCCCCGTCCCGAGGTCGTTGGCCGTCCCGGCCTCTGCAACCGCTCGCGCTTCCGCCGCGGGCGTCAGCTCGACGGCTCCCAGCATCCGGATGCCGCGCCCGCCGATGAACACTCCGGATAGATCGATCGTCCCGTCGGCATGCCGCTCGATTCCGCGAGGGCCACTTCGGGTGGCGACGAAGCGCTCGGCACCCGGAACCGGTTCGACCATGATCGACTCCCTGATCGTGCCGCCGGCGCCGGTCACTTCGAGCGTGTATCGGGTCGGCTCGGACGGCGCGATGCGCACGGTGCCGAATGTCGCGACAGCCCCGACATCGGGGCGGATCTCGACCTCGTACGCGTTGATCACCTCCCACCGCAGCTTGAGCGCCGTGCCCGATTGCATCGCCTCAGTCTCGGACTGAAACACCAGAATATCCGCCGCCGGTGCTGGCGGCGCCTCACCCGGGAATGCCGCGGGAGGCGGCGACTGCGCCGGAACGACGCCGGGCAGCATCAAAGCCAGCAGAACCGGCAGCCTCATGCCCGCGACGAGACGCGATGCACGGTCCCGTCCTCGAGCTCGATTCTCACGCCGCGCATCATCGGCGCACCGGAAACCGCGCGCACGCCCGTGATCGTCACCTTCATGCCGGCCTGGATCGTGTCGTGCCTGAGCCCGTAACGGCGGAGCAGCGTCGGCGGATCGAGCTCCATGGTCCAGGCAGTCGTCGTACCGTCGCCCTCGACAACGTCGAAGTACATGAACACGTGCGGACTCGCCCACTCGACCCTGGTGATCGTGCCGCTGATCTCAAAAATGTTGTCGCCGTCGTAACGCGACCAGGAATGGTGAGCGCCGGCGATTGCCGGGAGCAACAGCAAAGCCGCGACTATGCCGAGTCTTCCCCCCATGCGATCGATTATGCCAGAGCTTCGGCAGTCGCCGCCTCCGATCGGGGCGATTCACGCACTGACACGCTGCCCGGGCACGCGCCAGGCTGCCGGCTGCCCGGGCAACCTGTCACGGCGAAAGGCGGTAGCTAATCGGTAACGGGTACCGCCGGGACTCGAGGTCGACGGTCGGCCGCATCAGGAATCGAATACTCGATGGATCGACGGCGGCCGTCGCGCATGATCGAGAACTCGATGGTTTCTCCCGCCTCGAAGCTCACGAGGATTCGAATGGCATGCTCGGGCGAGTTCGGTGTTCGCCCGTTGATTGAAAGAATCACGTCGCCATCCTGAATATCGATCGCTTCGTCCTCCGGGCCGCGAATGACCAGCAGCCCCTCACTCGTGTCGAAGTAGCGGCCGAGACCCTCGGACAGGCTAACGAGCTCCATGTCGGCCCAGGGGGAAGACGCGAACCCGAGCGTCCGCACGATTTCGAGCCCGGGAGCCACCTGCGGGATGTTTTCGAGCACGAATCGCGGCGAGCCCGGCGCATCGGGCGCATCAAAAACCTGAACATCGGTACGCATGGGGCCCGCAAACCCTCCCAGCCAGCCCGGACCTTCCGCCGTCTCGACGTCGAACGCGAGCGACTGCCCGCCTCGCTCGACGACGATGGCCACCGTCGAGCCTGGCTCGATGTCCTGCAGCCGACCCATGACCATCTCGCTGGGATCCTCGTCCGCACCTGTGACATCGACACCGTCGATGGAACGGATGACGTCTCCGACCCGGATACCGGCTTCCTCCGCGCCGCCATCGGGCCTCAATGCCGTGACCAGGGCGCCGTCGTCGGCATCGACAATCGTGGCGCCGATCCGCCCCTGCCCGCCGAAGCCATAAAAGTTGGAGAGCATGGCGTAAGAGTTCTCGGAATCGGGTAATACCCGCGCCTGAACGGCTATTGTCCGCGCGGCCTCCTCGAGCTGACGCCGGGCCGATTCCATGTCGGTTCTGGCCTGCTCGACCTGGACCTCGCGATAGCGCACCGCGCCTTCTTCGTCCGCCGACTGCGCGAAGCCAGTCGAGGCCACGCTCATTCCGAGGGCAACCGATCCGACCGCGAAAGTGGTTCTCAGCATGTTGTTCTCCCTGGCATCAACTCGAATCAAAATACAAAGGCGCGCGACTGCGCGTAGCGCACATTGACCAGCGCGTTCAAAACCTCGACGCGGTCGCGCATCAACGCCTCACGATACGGAGACGGCGCTGTCGACGACTCCGCGCGGTGGAGCTCGGCGTCGATCCATGCGATTCGATCTTCGAGCCCGACGATCGTCGATGCCGTATCGGTGCGCATGACCCGACGCGGCGGCGGTATCAGGGCCAGAATCTCTTCGAGCTGCATCGATTGCTCGGCCAGCTCGAAGTAGAGTTCGTCCGGCACGGCCGGGCGCACTGTCTCGACTGCACGCTCGTCCGCGAAATCCTGCTCGCCGCCCGTCGCCCAGATAGTTAACCAGGCACCGATGCCAACGGCGATCACCCAGGCGGCCGCCTTGAGCACATAGTGCGCGCTCGGGCGCGAGGGACGTCCCGCCGACGCTGCCGCCATCGCGGCCAGTGTCGATTGCTCGAGGGCGTCCGGCGGCTCGAGCTCCGGCAGGGACTTCAGCATTTTCAGACGGTCTTCAATACGCCCAGACATGGCTCCGACTCTCTGTCCAGTTCATCCGATTGCGGTTGATCCGATTCCAGGATCTCACGCAGCTCCCGATACGCACGTGACAACTGCGACTTCGAGAAACTCGTGCTCCGCCCCATGAGCCGCCCGATCTCTGCATGCGTGTAGCCTTCGACGTCGTGCAGCCATACCACTGCACGTGCCGTGGGCGTTATCGCCGCGAGCCCTCGCGCAAGCTCCTGTTGCCTGCCGACGTTGCGCGCCTCGTCATCGAGCGCTGCAGAGTCCGCCGGCTCGTGCGAGCCGCGGGTCAGCCAGGATGCGTCGTCGCGCGTGTCGGCGACGCGACGCGCAACCCAGGGCGAGCGCAGATAGCTCAGGCATTTGTTGACGGCGATGCGCTTTATCCAGCCACGGATATCACCGTCACCGCGGAAATCCGGGACCTTGCGAATGACCTCGACGAAGCTGTCCTGTACCACGTCCTCCGCCGCCGCACGCGAGCCGAGCATGCGGTACGCCAGCGTGAAAACCATTCTGGCGTAGGCCCGATACAGAGCCTCGTGCGCCTGCGAATTGCCCGCGCGGGCTCGCGCCAACAGCGCCCGATCTATCGCTCCGTCTACCACGCCCCTGCCATCGTCGCTCTGCCCGTTTCCGACCCCGTCACGAATTAGACGCTCAACGCAGCAAAAAGGTCGCAGCGCCAAATAAGAAGAGGGGTCAGAGCCCTTTCTTAGGAAGAGGGGTCAGAGCCCTTT